>CAVFIY010000087.1:0-8035 GCA_963622435.1 Bacteroides uniformis
AGTTATCCTCTGTTACTATCGGCAATGGTGTAACGAGCATAGGCGATTCGGTTTTTGCAGGTTGCACGGGATTGAATTCTGTTGTATGGAATGCGAAGAACTGTAATGAGGGTGCTACTGCTTCGCCTTTTGCTAGTGTGAAAGAGAATATCTCTTCATTTACCTTTGGCAATGAGGTGGAGAGTGTGCCGGCGTATTTGTGTAGTGGGATGAGCAAGTTGAGTACGCTTGCTATTCCGAATAGTGTTACCTTTATTGGTGATTCTACATTTGCAGGCTGCAAGAATATGGAGACTGTTTCTTTTGGGGCGGGGTTGAGTTCTATGGGGGATTATGCGCTGGACGGCTGCCAGAGTATCTATGAGATGACTTGCTATGCTACGAAAGTACCGACTGTGGAGAGTAATACTTTCCGTGATGTAAGTACTCGTGCGGACTTGTATGTCCCTTCTACTTGTGTGAAGAAATACAAGGCGCATGCCCAATGGGGTGAATTCAATGTGCTGTCTATCGAGGCGGAGACGGTGCCGTCGAGTGGCAGCGTGGTAGTGCGTCCGCGTGAGAACGAAGTGGTTATCACCTGGCCGACAGACGAGGACGCCGACACCTACACTATCCGAATCACGAAAGATGAGGTGGTGTTCTGCTCGTTGGTGTTTGACGCAGACGGGCAACTGACCAATATCGCTTTTGCTGCTCCCGCCCGCAATGGCGAGCAGCATAACGCTCCTGCGGCGGTGCTGACCCAATCGGGCTATCGCTTTACCGTTTCGGGGCTGAACAGCGGTACGGCGTATGCGTATGATATTACGGTGAAGGACTATGACGAGAATGTGCTGCAGTCTTATTCCGGTTCGTTCACTACCAAAGGCAGCACGCCGACCGGTGTGGAAGAGAGTAGTGTCAGTGGTGGTGCTGTGCAGAAGGTACTCCGCAATGGGCAGGTGCTGATACAGCGGGGTGGAAAGACCTACACGGCGATGGGCGTGGAGGTAGAGTAGGGGAGGCTCTGCTCCTCTTATAGTGAAATCGGCTGCTCGTCCCCGAGCAGCCGATTTTTTAATTCCTAATTCCTAATTCCTAATTCCTAATTAGTAACTCCTAATTCCTAATCCTTAATTCTTAATTCCTAATTCCTAATTCCTAATTAGTATAGTTTGTAGGTGGTGCGGAGGACTTTGAATTCGGTGCGGCGGTTGATTTGGTTGCAGATTTCTTGTTGGTCGGCGGGGAGCGAGAGGATAAAGGCTTCGTCCAATGGTTGCTCTTGCGGGATAAACGGATAGCGGTCGTGCAGTGCTTTGTCTGCCACTACGGGTTTCTGTTTGCCGTAGCCAACGGGGGTTAGTCGTTCTTGCTCGATACCGCTCTTAATCAGGTAAGCACAGACGGCTTGCGCACGCTTCTCCGACAGGCGAACATTGAATACCGAGTCGCCTTTCATATCCGTGTGGGCAGAGAGTTCGATGGTGATGTTCGGGTTATCTTGCAGCAGTTTGACGAGCGATTGCAGCCCCTGTTCGGATGAGGCTGTCAGTTCCCACTTGCCGAATTCGTAGAAGATATTGTCCATAGTAACGGGGCGGCTGATAGGCGCGAGGGTGAAGTTCTGCTCGTAGGTCTTACTGTCCTTTAGCCCTAAGGTGTTGAACCCGTCGCGGGCATTGAGATAGCCGCGTGCGCCGGCGAGCATCACATAGCGGGCGTCCTTGTTCACCCGTATCTTGTAGGTGCCGTTGCGGTGTACCGAGAGGCGGGTGTTGGTACCGTCGTCGCCCACCAGGCGGAGTGTGGCATCGGCTATGGGTTCGCCTTGGTTGTCTGTCACCACGCCGCTGACTAGGAATTGCATCTCGGGCAGTACGAAGCGGTATATCTGGTCTAATCCCTTTTTCTGCCCTCGGTTGGAGGAGAAGAAACCGTTCTGCGACTTGCCCTCGAAAGTCAGTCCGAAGTCGTCGCCGCTCGAGTTGAAGGGTGTCCCCATATTGAAGAGCAGCCACGCGGTGGAGTCTTTGACCGTGGTGTCCCGCTCGGCTTTGAATATATCCAATCCGCCGTAGCCGGGGTGTCCCGTGGAGGAGAAATAGAGTGTGCCGTCGGGGTGGATGCAGGGGTACATCTCATCGCCCGATGTGTTGATACCCGCCCCCATGTTCTGCACATTCACCCAGTCGCTGCCGTCGAGTTCTGCCATATAGATGTCTTTGCCGCCGAAGCCGCCGGGGGCATCGGAGACGAAATAGAGCGTATCGCCTGTGGCGTTGATAGAGGGGTGTCCGACGGTGATACTGCTGTCGGCAAAGAGTTTCACTTCTTGCGGTTCGCCCCACTCACCGCTCGCACGGGACGAGGTGTATATCTTCGCACCGAGGTCTTGCCCGTTGATAGGTTTGGAGTAGGTGAAGTACATCGTGCGCCCGTCCGCCGTGAAGCAGCAGACGCCCATCTCGGCACTAGCCGCCGATTGGTTCGCCGTGGAGTCGTTCTGCTCCGTCTGCTCCGACTGTTCGCCATACAGCCCCTCTGCTAACTGAATGTCTTCCCACTTGCCCGTGGCGTTCTTGCGGGCGGAATAGAGGTTGAAGAGTTGCCCGCCCGTTACGGGGCTGGGGCGTTTGAGTTTCTTCTTCCCCGCCCCCGTGTTCTCCTGGCGATTGGAGGTAAACATCACGGCGTCGCCGCTCTGCCCGATAAAGGCGGGGGCGAAATTGCTGCTGCGCTTATGGTTCAGTTCGGTGGCAAGGCTGACCTTGTAGCGGGTAGGCTCTTTGCGCCACTCGCCCACTTTGCCGCACGCATAATGCCCCGCCTGCGCCACATAGTCCTTGGGGTAGGACTGCAGATAGATGAGGTAGTTTTGGTCTGCCTCCTTGTATTTGCCCTGGTACTGCAGCGTTTGCGCATAGCGCAGATAGACAATCGAGTCTTGGTACTTATAGCGAATGGCATTCTTATACGCGTTCGCCGCCCGTTGGTTGTTCAGTATGCGGTAGCACTCGCCCTGCCGAAACGCCACATGGGCTTTGAGGGGCTTCTCCTTGGTGGGAGAGATACGGCTGTAGCAACGCTTGTATAAGTCCGCCGCATCGTAGTACTCGCCGATGGCAAACTTCTTGTCGGCTTTCTTCACGCGTGCCTTGATACTACACGAAGACAATCCTCCGACGAGGAGGACTGCCAACAAAACGAACCATACGGATTTGTGCGATGATGCCATTAGGCGAGGGAGCAATTTGTAATGTTTAATGTGTAATTTTTAATTTGTAACTCTGTCCTACTCCCCTCCTTTGGAGGGGTGAGGGGAGGTCGGAGCGGGGGCGTGCGGTGCGAGGAGGGTTATACCAACTCGTGGATGACTAAGCCGCTGCGGAGTTTCGGCTCGAACCAAGTGGTCTTCGGCGGCATGATATTGCCCGAGTCGGCGATGTTGATGATCTGCTGCATCGTAACGGGATAGAGTGCCAACGCCATCTTCATCTCGCCCGAGTCGACACGCTTTTTCAGTTCGCCAAGCCCACGAATACCGCCCACGAAGTCGATACGCTTGTCTGTGCGTAAGTCTTTGATTCCGAGTATCTTGTCGAGAATGAGGTTACTCGATATCGTCACATCCAATACGCCTATCGGGTCTTGGTCGTTGTAGCGTCCCTCTTTGGCGGTGAGGCTGTACCACTCGCCCCCGAGATAGAGCGAGAAATTGTGCAAATGCTGCGGCTTGTATATCTCTTTGCCCTTTTTCTCGACCACGAAATCCGCCTCCAATGCGTGCAGAAACTCCGCTTCGCTCAAGCCGTTCAGGTCTTTGACCACGCGGTTGTAGTCTATCACATTCAGTTGATTATCAGGGAAACAGACGGCAAGGAAGTAGTTATACTCCTCGTTGCCCGTGTGGTGCGGGTTCTCGAGTTTCTTCTCGTTGCCGACCAAGGCGGCTGCGGCGGAACGGTGGTGTCCGTCGGCGATATACATAGCGGGTATTTGGCGGAAGATAGCCGTGATACGGGCTATCGTTTGCGGGTCGTTGATGACCCAGAAAGTATGGCGGAAGCCCTCGGGAGCGGCGACGAAATCGTACTCGGGTTCGCCTGCCGTGACGCTTGCAACAATCGCATCCAAGTCGTCCCGATGCGGGTAGGCAAAGAACACCGGCTCCATGTTGGCGTTGTTGATACGCACATGCTTCATGCGGTCTTCCTCTTTGTCCTTGCGGGTGAGTTCGTGCTTCTTAATGCGCCCCTCCATATAGTCGTCCACCCACACCGCCACGACCAGCCCGTACTGCGTGCGGCCGTTCATCGTCTGCGCATAGACATAGTACTTCTCTTCGGGGTCTTGCACCAGCCAGCCGTTTTGGCGGAAGGCTTTGAAATGCTCCAACGCACTCGCATAGACTTTCGGGTCATGCTCGTCGGTACCGGGGACGAAGTTGATTTCGGGCTTGATGATATGGTAAAGCGACATCGGATTGCCTGCCGCCTCGCGGCGTGCTTCTTCCGAATTCAGCACATCGTACGGACGGCTGCTTACTTGCTCTACGAACTGACGAGGCGGACGAATGCCGCGGAATGGTTTGATTTGCATAGTGTGTCGGGTTATTTGATTAAGGAAGTGTTTTTTGGGGTAAGGCAAGCACCCGTTTTGAGTACGGTATTTTCGGCTTTATCTACCGTGTATCTACCGTGTATCTACCGTGTATCTACCGTGTATCTACCGTGTATTCTCCGTACTTGGCAGGGGAAAGAGCATGGAAAATGCAGGGCGTTGGCGTGTGTAGAAGGGGAACTTGCCGCCGAGGATAGGGGGTGGGGCGGGGGTTATTTGCCCTCCTTGGCAGGGGCGAGAGGCGTTTTTTTGTCCTTTGCCATAGAGCAGGTGCCGTTGAAGACGGCGTTCGGCTCAACGATAAGCGTGGAGGTGCTGACCTCGCCTTTGATATTGCCCGTCGCACGAAGTGCCAGCGTATGTGCGACATCTATCTTGCCCTCCAGTTTGCCCATAATCTCTGCGTTCTGGCAGACGACAGAGCCTTTGAGAAAGCCCTGCTCGCCGATGACCGCCTTGCCCGTACACTGGAGGTCGCCCTCCACCGTACCGTCGATACGAATATCCGAGTCGGCGATGATAGTGCCGATAATTTTGCTGCCTGCGGTCAGGGCGTTATATAAGGTGCCGCCTTGTTGTTGTGTATTTGCCATACGAAAAAAAGAGTTTAATTGCGGGGGCGGAATATGCCCCGTTTCGGTATAAAATAACAGATACGGACTCCCAAAAAGTATGCCAAAGCGTGTGCGGAAAGGGGCATACAACGGCGCAGATACGCCCGTATCAAGCACACAAAGGTACGCAAATAGCGGCGCATAGACAAACCGCCAACCGCTAACACACTTAAAATCAAGCCAAAAACGGAAAAAGCATAGAAAAAAAGCACATTTATTTTCATTATCCGAGAATTTTGTGTACCTTTGCAAACTATATCTGCTTTCCGAATGAAAGAACTTATCATCGCTATCGTGCTGTTGGGGGCGGCGTTTGCCCTCTTGAGCATTCGTATCATCCTCAAAAAAGACGGCACTTTCTCGTCGCAACACATCAGCGAAAACAAGTTGATGCGCAAACGCGGCATCCATTGCGCCACCTCGCAGGACCGAGAGGCACAGCGCGCGCAAGAAAAGAAAATACATATTAAAAACTTATAACCCATGAACAAGATTCAAATTATTGTTGATTCCGTTTTAGGTATTGCAGTGGTTGCACTGTTTGTCCTCTTCTTTACCTCGAAACCCGCAACCGTTGCGCCCGAAGCGCCGGTGGCTTCGGCAGATGGGTGCGTCACGATGCCCGTGGCGTATCTCAACTTAGACTCCGTGCTGCTGAACTATCAGTTCGCCGTGGATGCCAACGAAAAACTGATGACCAAGCAGGAGGACGCTCGCTTGAAACTCAATTCCAAAATGCGTACACTGCAGAGCGAAGCCGCTGATTTTCAGAAGAAACTGGAGAACGGGGCGTTTATGAGCCGTGAGCGTGCAGAGCAGAAACAGCAAGAGTTGTACAAGAAGCAGCAAGACCTGCAAGACTTGGAGGCAAAACTGACCAACGACATCATGCTCGAGAATCAGCAACTGAACCTCCAACTTGCCGATACGCTCAATTCGTTCTTGGCAGAGTTCAACAAGGACGGTCGCTATCAGTTGATATTTGCCAACACGGGTAAGGATAACATTCTGCAATCCGCTGACGGCTACGACATTACCGCCGAGGTGGTTAGCGCGCTGAATGCCCGCTACACCGTGAAGTCGAAGAAGAAATAATCCATCCGCATGAAGCGGTTCATACACATTTTGTTTAGTCAAAGCACGCTGTTTCTTGCAGTCGTGCTTTGCTCTTTTTCGTACGGCACAAAAGCCTACGCACAGGCGATTCCCGTCTCGCTGCAGTACACTGAGATTTACGACTATCTGGATGAGTTGATGTCTGAGGGCGTGGTTACGCACCAAACTGCCGTCAAACCTTATACCCGCAAACAGATAGCCAATATGCTCGTTGAGGCAGCCGCCGCCGACTCGCTGCTGAACCATCGCCAACGCAAGGACTTGGCGTTCTATCTCAATCAGTATGCATTGGAGCGGGATACGATGATGACAAACTATGTGCAGTACTCCGACCGACGCACTTATAACCTCTCGCTTGCCAACCCGCAGTTCTCCTATATGACGAAGAACAAACTCTTCAAGATGAGCATAGAGCCGATTCTGGGTATGGAACTCTTGGGCAGCAAGAAAGGGCTTATCATCAAGCGTTGGTGGGGAGCGGAACTGCGTATGGATATTGCCCGCCATGTCAGCGTGTGGGGGAGTCTGCGCGATGTGTCGTGGAATGGCACTGCCGCACTCAGCAGTAAGTATTACGACGGTGAGAACGCCAAGATTGACGGGGCGAAACTGACTAAAGGGGCGTATCTGAACAACCTGCTCGGTGTGCAGTACAAGGAGGCGAACTACGGCGGCGACTTCTCCGACTCCAAGGGCGGCATCTCGCTCTATTCGTGGTGGGGCAGTATCAGCGTGCAGCGCGAGAATATCCGTTGGGGCGATAGTTACCATTGCTCGAATATTCTATCGGGGCGCAATCCGGCAGTGCCTATGGTGTCGCTGCAACTCACGCCTTGTCGGTGGTTCCAGTTCGACTATTTCCACGCATGGCTGGTTTCCAATACATTGGATTCCACACGCTATTATGTTGAGAACACGGCGACGGGTGGCACGCAACGCCATTACCGTCCCGCCAACAAGTTTATGGCGGCGAATATGTTCACCTTTACGCCTGTGAAGTACCTCTCTTTCTCGGTGGGCAACTCCATTGTCTATGCCGAGTCGAATGTGCAAGCGGCGTATTTCATTCCCGTGGCATTCTATAAGTCGCTCGACCACTTGCTCACGAAGGGGTTAGCCACAGAGAACCAAAATTCACAGGCCTTTGCCTCCATCTCTGTGCGTCCGTGGGACTATATTCAACTCTATGGCTCGTTCTATTTGGACGAGTTCAAACTCTCACGCCTGAAAAAATCCAACGCAGAGAACAACCCTGTTTCGTATCTCGTCGGGTTCAACTGGACGGGATGGCCGCTGAAGGGCTTGAGCCTAAAAGGGGAGTTTATGCGCTCGTACATTGCCTGCTACACCCATTCGGTGGATGTGCTGACTTGGGCAAGCAACAGTTACAATATGGGGCATTATATGGGCGACAATGCGCAATCTATCTACTTGCAGTTGTCCTACCGCCCCATTCGTGGTATGCGCCTGCTGTTGTCGTATACCAACGATACCAAGTACAATTCCTATTCCTACTTGCGAGGCGGCAGTCGCGAGGGCGGTATCAGCCAAACCATTGCGCAGAAGCCGTTCGCCAAAGCGATTTGGCGCAACGACGACCTTACCTTCTCGGGCATATACGAGGTGCATCCCAATATGTACTTGCAACTCAATCTGACCTACAACAATGCGCGCGGGTACGACAATCTCGAGCAGTCCAT
>CAVFIY010000088.1:0-7919 GCA_963622435.1 Bacteroides uniformis
CGGGTCAAACGGTTTGTTCCAAACCGCCGCGGGTGGGGACACCCACGCCCCCAGGCTGCCGGATGTGCATTGTGCATGCGCATTTAGCATTGTTTTTGGCGTTGCTCTCGGCGGGCGTAGATTTTCCAGTAGGCTACGGGCAGGACGGTGATAGTCAGCGGCAGCGTGAAGAGCGAACCGAAGCATATCACTACGCCCATCGGCATCCAGAGGCTTGTGTGCGCCACGATCATCGGGATGACACCCAATGCGGTGGTGGCTGTAGTCAGGAAGATAGGACGCATACGGCGGATACCCGACTCGAAGGCTGCCTCGCGGAGCGGTACATGGTGGTGGGTACGCAGGTCTTCGGCGTACTCGTACATCATGATAGCATTACGCACGATGACACCGATGAGGCTGACTATTCCCAGCACTGCCGTGATAGACACATCCAAGCCGAACAGGTACAGTCCCGTGAATGCGCCGAAGAGGCAGAGTACACTGCTCGACAGCGTGAGCAGCGAGAGCGAGAGGTCTCCGAAGTGGTAGATTAGCAGCGCAAGCATAACCAACAAGGCGGCGATGACCGAGATGGATATCTGTGGTATCATCTCGCCGTTGACTGCCGACAGTCCGCCATAGGAGATACTAACCCCGTCGGGCAGGTCTTGCAGATTCTCTTTCACCCATTTCTTTATTTTCTTGTCTGCGACCACTTGGCTCACATCGCCTTGCAGGTCGCTTGCCACCGTGACGCAACGCACCGAGTTGCGGTGCTCGATACGGGTGTGGTGCCATTCCGGTTCGAGCGTTGCCACTTGGCGCAACGGCACCCAGACGGACGGGTAGATGGTCGGCACCATGACATCCTGCAGTTCGTCGATGTCCATATCCTTTGCCCCCGTGGTATAGAGCATAACGGGAATGGCATAGTCGCCCTCCCAGACGGTGGTGAGTTTCGCACCTTGCGTCAGCGTACGCAGGTAGAGCGAGAGGGTGGTCTCCGTAATGCCCAGACGGCTTGCCTCTTCCTCGTTAAGCGTAATACGCGTTTGGCAGGCGATGTTGTCGTAGTCGGAGTGTACCCAACGGAACTCCGGCTCGCCCGCCATGAACTGCTTCAGGCTGTCGGCATAGAGTGCCAGTTGGTCGAGGTCATCGCCTCGGAAGCGTACTTGGATAGGGTTAATCACCGCCTGGTAGTCCAACTGCTTGAAGCGGACATAAGCGTTGGGGAAATAGTTCTCGTAACGGGGCGTATATTCCTTAAGCAGTTGCGCCGTTGCCTCCTTGGAGGAGGTGTTGACGATGAACTGCGCATAACTCGTACGCGGCATCTGCGGCGTATAGGTAGCGTGGAAGCGGGGACTCGATTGCCCGATGAAAGAGGTAATGGAGGTGATACGCTTATCCACCCGCAGCATACGCGCCAGACTGTCTGCCACAACGGTCGTTTCCTCGATAGACGACCCCTCGTCGAGGTGTATCTCAACGGCAAAGCACTCACGCTCCGCCTTGGGCAGGAGTTGCAAGTTCAGCCGCGTGAAGAGGAAGCAGCCCAGCACGATACAAGCCGCACAGGTGACGAAGGCTCCTTTCGGGTGGTCGAAACAGAAAGTCAGTAGTTTATGGTAGCCCGTCTGCAGCATATCGAAGAAGTTCTGCTGCCGACGCTCGAACCAGTTCAGTTTGTCCGTCTTGCGGCGGCGAATGAACTGTGTCGCCATATACGGCGTGACCCAAGTGGCATAGAAGATACTGGCACTCAGGGCGAAGAGTATTGCCCAGGGGAAGTACTTGACGAAGTCGCCCAGTGGCCCTTTGATTATCATCGCCATGGGGAAGAACATGCCCGATATGGAGCAAGTCGCCACGGACATGGGGACGAAGAGTTCCTTGGTGCTGACCGCCGCCGAGTACCAACGGCTATGCCCATGCTCGAGCAAGTCGGTATAGCCGTCGATGACGATGACCGAGTCATCGACTATCATACCCAAGACGACTATCAGCGCTGCCAGCGTTACGGTATTGAGTTCGATACCCGTCATGTACATAATGCCGACTGCCACCGCCGTACAGACGGGTACACCCGTACTGGCGACCAAGGCGGTGCGCAGCGGGAACAGCACGAGCATAACGATGATAACGACCACGATAGACAGCACGATGTCGTGCATAAAGGACTTGACGGAGTCGTTGACCACTTTCGGTTGGTCGGTAATGCGGTGGAAATGGATGTCGGGCGGCAGTTGGGTGCTTATCTTCGCCATCTCTTTGTCTATCTTCTGCCCGAATGCCACGATATTATGCCCCGGCACCATCTCCATATTGACTATCAAGCAGGCGCGGTTGTCGGATATATCCACCGCCGCATCGCCCGTGTAGTACTGCACCGATTTGGTCGGCGCGGGGTAGTGTCGCTCGATGGTGGCAATATCTTTCAGTCGAATGGTCGCCCCCGTCAGCGGGTTGAACCACACAATCTGCTCGGCTATCTCCTGTTCGCTCTTGAAGGGGATAGCCACTTGTAGTTTCTGTGTGCCTTCTTCGCCGTCTATCGAGCCGCCTATGGTGCGGAAGCCCTGCAGCATAAGGGAGGCTTGCAGCGCCTTCTGGTCGATGCCGTACATCGAGAGGCGTGCGGGGTCCACCGTAACGGATATTTCCTCGTTCTGCGTACCCATAATGCGTATCTTGCCCATTTCGGGAATGGAACGCAGTTGACGGCAGAGTTGGCGGGTATATGCCTCCAACTCACGCGGGCTGCGGTCGTCGCTCTCGACGGTGAGCAACAGCGAAGAGGTGTTGCCGAAGTCGTCTATAACGACTGTTTGCAGTACGCCCGCAGGCATATAAAGTTTGCGATACAAGTCCAGACCGGCGCGAATGGCTGTCCAGGCATCGCTACTCTCCTGCACATCGTTGCGCAGCCAGACAAAGACATAGACCAGACCGTCTTCGGTAACGGAACTGGTCTTCTCCTTATTGATTTCGACAAAGCCGTTCAGGTAGTCTTCCAACGGGCGGGTGACCTGCTCCTCAATCTCCTGTGCCGTTGCGCCCGGATAGACCGCTGCCACGACACCCTGACGGATAGTGAACTGCGGGAACTCGTCTTTGTTCATACGGGGCAAAGACCATATACCCAACAAGGTCAGTACCAACACCATGGCATAGACCAAGTTGTGTCTGCGCATTGCGCTCTCAATGTGATTTCGCTGTTTCACGGTTCGCTTCCTCCCCTTATTCTGCTGCCACGGCGGCACCGGCATACAACTTTTGTTGTCCCTTGACAATCAAGGTATCGCCCTCGTGCAACCCGCTTGTGACCAGCACACGACCTTGCGTATGCATACCTATCTCGACCGCACGACGCCGTGCCTTGCCGTCCTCGACCACCCAAACGCTATGCCCCGATTGGAGAATCTGCACGCACTGCGTCGGTACGGCATAGCCGGTGGTGAGTTGCGCATGCAGCCACACCTTGGTAATCATACCCGGCAGCACCGTTTTCTTATAGGCTTGCGGCACCAACACCTCGCCTTTGATCGTATAGGTGTGCGCAATGACATTGGCAATCAGGCTCTTCTCGGTAATGCGCATAGGCAGTGTATCCTGCCCCAAGGAGGTTATCTGTATTGCGCCCTTGTCGCCTACGGCGAACTGTGCGACATCCGACTCCGCCACATCGAAGACGACATTGAAGCCGTCGGTATTCAGCAGCGTTGCCACCGGCATCACGGGGCTGACCACTTGCCCGACATGCACATCGCACTCGCCTATCACACCGTCGCTCGGCGCACGCAACACGCAGTCGTCCAGCGTCTTCTGCGACATATTGACCATAGAGCGGGCTTGCTGCAGTTTGGTTTGTAGTTCGACCATTTTCTGCTCCGTTACTCCCCCCTCGGCAAACACTTTCTCGGCACGGGCATAGCCGTCCTCTATCTCCTTAAGCGAAGCGGCTGCGGCTTGCAGTGCGTCCTTGGCACGGGAGTTATCGACGCGCAGTATCTCCTGCCCCGCCTTAACACGGTCGCCCTTACGGACCGAGACCTGCATGACCTGCCCCGCCGACTGCACCGTAAGAGGCACTCGCTCCGCACTCTCAATCCGCCCTACATAGGTGTGGGTGAAAGCGTTGGTCGTAGTGGTAATGGTTTCTGTACGGACTTTCAACGGCGTGGCGGTCGTCTTCTTCTCGTCCGACTTGCAGCCCGCAAGCAGCACGGCACATACCAAGCCGATAATGGTTATTCTTGTTTTCATCTTAGTTCTGAATGGCTACGCCGTGAATATCTGTATCCCGTATCGTGCGCTCTGTTTGAATACTTGCACCTTGGTAGTGGAGCGTGAAATGGATGGTGCCGTCATAGACCCTGCCTGCCCCCGACACCTGGACTTGGAAGATATCGGTTGCCGTTCTCTCCACCTCGATGCTGCCGTCTGCCGACGGTTTATAACTATAAGAGTATGCCAGCGGGAGGCGACGGGTGCACTGCTCGATAAAGATAGAATCGCCTTTGACCGTTGCCTCTGCCGTATAGACACTGCCCATAAGGATATTCATCGTGAGTAGCACCGATTGGTCTTTCTGGCGGACGATATGCATCGCCCCTTGCTCATCGACCAGCGTAACGGGGATCGTGTCGTCGATAGTGGCGAGACCGCTTATCTTATAACTATAATCTCCCAATACATCCTTGACAGAGTTGTCGCACGCACAGAATGTACAGAGTACCAAACCGATAAGGGCAACCGTTGCCCACTGTTTTGTTCTTTTCATTATTGTATGGTTGTTCGTTTTTATTTTTAGATAGACTAGATGGGCTAGATAGGCTAGATATTCTAGATAGGCTAGAGGCATTGTATGGTCAAACGGTTTGTTCCAAACCGCCGCGGGTGAGGACACCCACGCCCCCAGGCTGCCGGATGTTCGACCACTTATGGGGGGGGGAAATTAGTCTAATTGGTCTAATTAGTCCGATTAGTCCAATAGGAGCAAGGTCTGTTCCCTTGTATGTTAATTGTTAATTTTTAATTGTTAATTGTTAATTGCCCTGGGTCAATTCCCTCGCATGTTAATTGTTAATTTTTAATTGTTAATTGTTAATTGTTAATTCCCATGAGGGTGTGTATGTAGCGGATGTTGTCGGCTTTGCGTTGGGCGAGTTGCTGCTCGTGCTGCTCGGCGTCTGCGCCCTCCTCCGGCAAGAGTGTTGCCAAGGCAGGCATCACCAGTACGGACATGATGTTCATCGAACAGATAGTGAGCATCAGTTTCCATGCGTCGGTCTGCACGATGTTTCCCGCTGCGGCTTCGCGGTTCAGCGCCTCCTGGAGGCGGTGGATATACGGTTCGTAACTCGTATGCGCCACACGGTAGAACGAGCGGAGCGGGGTCAGTTCGTTCACCAACAGCCGCACCAGCATCTTGTCCTGCTCCATGAAGTCGAAGTTCTTGGCAATCAGGTTGTCTATCCCCCCGATGAAGTCCGCCGCCTGCGCCTCCTCACTCGGCAAGACCGACTGCACAAACGCCATAATCTTCTGCTGCAACAGTTCGTTGAAGAGGTTCTCCTTGGTCTTGAAATGATAGTACAACAGCACATGGGTTACCCCCACGCGCCGTGCGATATTACTCAATTTCGCCCCCTCGAAGCCATTGCGGGCAAATTCCTCCTCTGCAGCCTGCAGTATTTCCTCTCGTCGGTTCTTCATCTCAAAATCGGGTGCAAAAGTACTATTTTTTTTCTATACCCGCAAGAGAGTACTTACATTTTTGTAAGTTTGTGGGGAGTGGGGGGACTGGGGAGGCTGGATTTCTGGATTTCTGGGGAGGCTGGATATCTGGGGCGTGGTGGATACGGCATTGTATGGTAAAACGGTTTGTTCCAAACCGCCGCGGGTGAGGTGAAGCGGAGGACAGGTGTGCGCAGCACACTGAGTGTCCGCAGCGAGTGAAGCCCAGTGGGCTTCACTAGAATTCCTTAGTCCACAACCCACGCCCCCGGGCAGCCGGATGTTTGGGATGAAAAAGCGGCTGCCTATCTTGTTGATAGACAGCCGCTTTGGGTAGTATGGTGTTTCTGTTTCCTTTTGTGCTTCCTCTTCCTCTTTTTTTGTTAGTGGCGGAAACGGCGGATGAGGCGGGAGAGGAGGGTGAGGGCGAGGGTGCCTTGGCTCACCTTGGGCATTATCATTCCCAAGATGCTGCCGAAGCGTTCCACCTTCGACCAACGCGACTGCCACACACGACGCAGCGAACGCGTTTCCTGTTCGAGTGCTGCTTCCTGCTTCTTGGCACGCCGCTCCAACACTGCCCGCTCCGTGGCAATCTGCTCCAGGGTTCGGAGTTGACTCAAATCAGTCATTCTGCGCCTCCTTTCCCTCATACGACTCGGGCATACGCGCCGGCTCGTCCGCAAAGAGTATCGCCGCCAACGCACCAATCATCGGGTTGATAAACCACTGACGGCGGAAGACCAATGCCAGCACCATCAGCAACAAGAACATCGCCCCCACGATAAGGAACGCACTCCATGTGGGCAACCACTGTGCGACGACGAACACCAATGCCAATGCCGCAAAAGAGAGGACGGCAAAGAGCAAGAGCAACATCACCAACGCGAGCAGTATCAGCCCCAAAACCTTACTTATCTTCTCAAGCAAAGAGAGGCGCAACAAGTCGCAACGGGTATTGATATACGCCTTCGCGTCGTCGTACAGTTTTTGGTATTGCGGATTGTCCATGCCTATTCCTTTGTATCGCTAATGACCTCATCCACAGCGGCTTCCAACTCCTCGTCGTTGAAATAGTCCTTCACTTTGGCGAGTACTTTATTCACAAAAGCCTCGATGTCCTCTTTCTTCAAGATAACCCCTTTCTTGTGCGCCAAGTCCACAATCTCCGCGCGAACCTCCGCGCCGTTCTTCGGGGTCAGTAACAAAGCGGCTGCTGCGCCCGCCAATGCGCCGCCGACAAAAGCGGCAATCAGTTTTCCTACATGTGCCATAATCCAATGTGTTTTAATGGTTAATAATTAGATTGTTTGTTTTCTTTTTTCGCTGCAAAAGTTGTGCCAAAGAGGGGAGGGGGATTTCCTGGGGAGACTGGATTTCTGGGGATTCTGGATTTCCGGGGCAGAGTGGGTGGGCTAGTTGGATCTAGTTGGGACTAGTTGAATCTAGTTGGACTAGGAGGGGACTGGATTTCCAGGGAGGCTGGATTTCTGGGGCGTGGTGGACTCGGCACAGTATGGTCAAACGGCTCTTGCGAGCCGCCGCGGGTGGGGACACCCACGCCCCCAGGCTGCCGGATGTTCGGGTGATAGGCTGTCTGGGAACTTGAGAATGTGTAAATTTATAAGTGCGTGGGTGTAAATGTGTAAATATGTTGATGTTGTTTGCGTGGGGCGGGAGTGTGGGGCAAGTACGGTGAGGGTATTATCTGCCTATACTCCGATGCGCTAAATAATTCGGCTATGATTCGCTTATGCTTCGGTTATGCTTCGGTTATGCTTCGGTTATGCTTCGGTAATAGTTCAACCCTCCCCGCATTCTGACCGCATACAATTTGGGGGATTTTTCGGAGAGATTGGGGGCGAATCGGGGGTGATTTGGGGCGTTTTTGCGGGGGATTGGCGATGCGGGTGGGGTAGAGTTAGTAATGTGTTTTAATGGTTGCGAGGTGGGGTGGGGAGGGGTGTGCGGTGGGGTTTGGGTGTGCGTGTATGGGCTTTTGGTGGGGGATTTGGGAAAGTTCGTTTTGGTAGGGGTTGCGGGTTCGGATTTTTTGTTGTAACTTTGCGGCGGTTTTCGGGATGGGGAACGAGTGGCAGTGAGGTAATGCCTATGCAGACTATGTAACATAGTATGGTCTAACGGTTTGTTCCAAACCGCCGCGGGTGAGGACACCCACGCCCCCAGGTGGCGGA
>CAVFIY010000089.1:0-2520 GCA_963622435.1 Bacteroides uniformis
ATATATGTCCTGAAAATGAAAGATTACGGACCAAGCTGGCGTATCATGCGTCCGCAGACCGTAAACGACCAACTATTTATCAAAGCCAAACGCGTGCGAGAGATAGAGACCACGGGCGTGAATATGGTGGGCGAGTCGATAGAAGGCGAGATGATGGCCATAGTGAATTATGCCCTCATCGGACTCATTCAGTTGCGCGAAGGCTACGCCGACTCCGTGGATATGACCACCGAGCGCGCCACCGACTTATACGACCGCTACGCAAGCGAGGCCAAAGAGCTGATGCTGCGCAAGAATCATGACTACGGCGAGGCGTGGCGAGACATGTTCCTAAGCAGCCTGACCGATATCATTCTGACCAAGATAAATCGGAACAAGTCCATCGCCGCCAACGATAACCACACGCTGATTTCGGAAGGCGCCGACGGCAACTACTTCGATATGCTGAACTACGCCGTGTTCTACCTCATAAAACTGGCAGACCAAAATGAAACAAAGTAAATCGCTACACATCGTGGGCTCGGTGGCACGCTCGCTGCTCGCCCTCGTGTTCCTGTTTTCGGGATTCGTGAAGGCTATCGACCCGCTGGGGACCACCTACAAGATAGAAGACTATCTGAAAGCGTTCGGCGGGTTCTTCACCGAGCTGATGCCCCTCGCCGAGGCGGCGGCCGTCTGCCTGATAGGCGTGGAGATAGTGCTGGGACTCTGCATGCTACTGAACGTGCGCACCTCGGTCACCTGTTGGCTGACACTGGCATTCTACGTCGTGATGCTGCCGCTGACCCTATACATCGCACTCGAAAATCCGGTGAGCGACTGCGGGTGCTTCGGCGATGCTTTGGTGATTAGCAATTGGGCCACCTTCCGGAAAAATGTGGTGCTGACGGCGCTCGCCGTGACGTTAGTATGCACGCGGCAGTACATACCGCAGACCCTTGTCTGGTGGGGCGAACTGGCGGTGCTCGCACTGGCACTCGCACTGGCGGGCGGACTGATGGGTTACAGCCGCACCCACCTGCCGATGATCGATTTTCGACCCTACAAGGTGGGCAACAACATCGTAGAGCTGATGGAGGTACCCGAAGGCGCGGAGCCCGACCAATACGAGACGACATTTATCTACGAACGCGACGGGGTGGAGCGGGAATTCACCCTCGAGAACTACCCGAAAGGCGACAGCACGTGGCATTTTGTGGATCAGAAATCGGTACTCGTCAAGAAAGGCTACGAGCCGAAAATTCACGACTTTGAGCTGATAACGATGAACTACGACGACATCACGTACGACGTGCTGGAATCGGAAGTACCCGTGACGATAGTGGTGCTCTACGACCTGACAAAGACCGACCGAAAACAACTCGACAAGGTGACGGCGCTATTCCGCCAATGTCTGTCGGAGAATAAGCCGTTCTACATCCTGACGGGGGCGAGCGAAGACGGCATAGAGGCATTCTGCGAAGAGGTGGAGGCCGAGAATCGGTCGAATGAGCTGACACCGTTTAACCACCCCGACGAGGTGTTCTGCATGTGCGACGGCGTGACGCTCAAGACCATCGTTCGTGCCAACCCCGGCGTGGTGGTGGTACAAAACGGCGTGATAACGGACAAATATAATTTGCGAAACAGATTAAACAAATAGGTTAATAAACAAATAGGTTCAAATATTAACCCAATAAACCATTAACCTATTCAACCACGGATAAACGAATAAACATAAAATAACCCATAAACATATACAATATGAGAACTAAAATGGTGGCAGGTAACTGGAAAATGAACAAGAACCTGCAAGAAGGTGTAGCACTGGCTACGGAACTCAAAGAGGCTGTCAAAAACCCCAATTGCGCGGTGGTAATCGGCACGCCGTATATTCACTTGGCTTCGGTGGCAGAACTGCTCAAAGACAGCCCCATCAAAGTGGCAGCCGAGAACTGCGCTGACCACGAGAAGGGCGCCTACACGGGCGAAGTGAGCGCCGAAATGGTGAAATCGACCGGCGCCGAATACTGCATCCTCGGACACTCGGAGCGCCGTGCTTACTACCACGAGGACTACGCCATCCTCCGCGAGAAAGTGCTGCTGGCATTAGCACAAGGGCTGAAAGTGATCTTCTGCATCGGTGAGGTGAAAGAAGAGCGTGAGGCCGGCAAACAAAACGAAGTGGTGAAAGCACAACTCGAAGGCTCGGTATTCAACCTGACCGCCGAGGAATGGAGCCAAATCACACTGGCTTACGAACCGGTTTGGGCTATCGGTACGGGTCTGACCGCAACACCGGCACAGGCACAGGAAATCCACGCCTACATCCGCTCGCTCGTGGCTGAGAAATACGGCAAACAGGTGGCTGACGACACGACCATCCTCTACGGCGGCAGCTGCAACGACAAGAACGCAGCCGAGCTATTCGCCAACCCCGACGTGGATGGCGGTCTGATTGGCGGCGCCGCGCTCGTGGCAGAGAAATTCCTCGCTATTATCAACGCACGGTAATACATAGAGCGACCTCTCCCCTGCCCC
>CAVFIY010000089.1:2674-7849 GCA_963622435.1 Bacteroides uniformis
AACGCCACCATCGTGGGCGACACCACCCTCGGCGACGGCTGCTCCATCTGGTTCAACGCCGTGCTGCGAGGCGATGTCAATACCATTCGACTCGGCAACCATGTCAATATTCAAGACGGTTCGGTGCTGCATACGCTGTACCAAAAATCGACCATCGAGATCGGCGACTACGTGTCCGTGGGACATAACGTGACCATTCACGGCGCACATATCCACGACTTTGCGCTCATCGGCATGGGCTCGACCCTGCTCGACAACGTGGTGGTGGGCGAAGGCGCCATAGTGGCGGCCGGTGCGCTCGTGCTGAAAAATACACAAATCGGCGCCAACGAGGTGTGGGGCGGCGTGCCTGCGAAGTTTATCAAAAAAGTGGACACCGCACAGGCCAACGAGCTGAACCGAAAAATTGCATACAACTACGCCATGTACGCTTCGTGGTATGAAGGCTCCGACCTCAACTCAGACTCCCCCAACCCCCTCAGAGAGGGGGCTCAGGAAGAGAGTTCGGCGGAGGGCTCGAATCCTACTACCGAAAGCGGGCGCGAGGTGAGCCGGGCGTGTGTAACCAACTTATCCCCCAAAGCCGATGCGGCGGGGACTGAAAAAAAGACCATGTATAAACGCATTCTACTCAAACTGTCGGGCGAGAGCCTGATGGGACAAAAGGGCTACGGCATAGACGAACAACGGCTCGCCGCCTACGCCCGACAGATAAAGGAAATTGCCGCCACGGGCGTGCAAGTGGCCATCGTTATCGGCGGCGGAAACATATTCCGCGGGCTGAGCGGCAGTCAGAAAGGTTTCGACCGCGTGAAGGGCGACCAAATGGGTATGCTCGCCACCACGATCAACTCGCTCGCACTGCAGTCTGCCCTCGAGGCAGCGGGGCAGCCGACCCGTGTGCTGACTTCGGTTCGCATGGAGCCGATAGGCGATTTCTACAACAAAGCGAAGGCGCAGCGGCTGCTCGAGAAAGGCAATGTGGTGATCGTTGCCGGCGGCACGGGCAACCCCTATTTCACAACCGACACCGGATCGTCGCTGCGTGCCATCGAACTGGAAGCCGACATCATGTTCAAAGGAACGCGCGTGGACGGCATCTACACCGCCGACCCCGAAAAAGACCCGACGGCGACCAAATACACCGAGATTTCGTACAGCGAGATACTGAGCAAAGGCCTGAAAATCATGGACCTGACCGCTATCACGATGTGTATGGAAAACGGCATGCCCATCTATGTGTTCGACATGGACACGGAGGGCAACCTGCTGCGCGTCGTTGAGGGCGAGCCGATCGGAACGCTGGTGAAACCGTAAAATTCGGCCGGCTACTTATAGCTCTCCGCTGCCGACTTTTTGCTGTGCGTGCTTTTTGATAGCATTTTGGAGCATTGCCGGGTATATCAGGGGAAGTTCGATAGTAGCCGACCAACACGACGGATGGCGAAAAATCCGCCTATAAAAAGAATGAATTTCTGCCCTTCGGGGCGGATAAAAACCGAAAAATATGATTGAACCTACAAAAATCCAAGCAGATGCAGAAGAACAGATGCAGGCTGCAATCCTTTTCTTAGACGATGCTTTGGCGCACATCCGTGCCGGCAAGGCAAGTGCTCGTATCCTCGACCCGATTCGCGTCGATTACTACGGAGCGATGTCGCCGATTGAGAATGTCGCCACCGTGACGACGCCCGATGCACGCACGATCCAAATTCAGCCGTGGGAGAAGAAAATGCTCGGCGAGATAGAGCGTGCCATCATCAACTCGAACATCGGATTGGCGCCCAACAACAACGGCGAGTGCATCCGTCTGATTCTGCCGCCGCTGACCGAGGAACGCCGTCAGCAGCTTGCAAAACAGTGCAAAGGCGAGGCGGAGAACGCCAAAGTGTCGGTGCGCAATGCCCGCCGCGATGCGTTCGAGACGCTGAAAAAACAAATCAAAGAGGGACTGCCCGAGGACGCTGAAAAAGACGCTGAGGACAAGGTGCAAAAGCTGCACGACAAGTATGTTCGCCAAATTGACGAGCTCTACGCCAAGAAAGAAAAAGACATCATGACCGTCTAAGGTCGCCATGCGCCACGGCAAAGCTCTAATGGTCTGTATGGCGCTGTGTATGAGTACGATAGCGCTTGCCGGTTCGTTGGATAGCCTGATGAACCTGCCCGCTATGGCGGTGCCCGTGGTCAACTACTCGCCCGAGACGGATTGGGCGTTCGGTGCGGCGGCGCAAGGCTATTTTCGGGTTCCGAACCAATCGCGCACCTCGATCGTGCAGCTCGACGGCGCCTACTCGCTCAGAAAACAGTGGTACGTCAATACGCAGGGCGTGGTCTATCTGGCGGGGCGCGTGCCGTGTCGGTTGCAGTTTCGCGGGGGCTATCGGGACTATCCCGACACCTACTACGAGTTGGGCAACGGTGGCAAATCGAAGCGCCCGCAACGCAAAACGGGGCAGGTCTATCAGTCGCGGCGAGGCTATGCGCATATCGAGCCCTCGTGGCAAGTGGCGAGCAGCCGCTGGTCGCTCGGCTTGGTGGGCGATTTCCTCTCGGAGCGGGTGAGCGAGATAGAGGTGCCGTACCCGAACTTGCTGCAGTGGGGGGTAGGCGTGCTGGTGCAGTACGACTCGCGCGACATCCTGTTCTACCCGCGCTTCGGCGTCTTTATGAAGGCCTCGCTGACCCACTACGAGCGGGCGTTAGGGAGCAATGTTAGGATGACCGACGTGAATTTCGATTTTCGCAACTATTTCCCGATCTACAAAGAGCTGATATTGGCTTGGCAGTTTCGCTGGCAGTGCGTGGTGAATTGGGACAATGTGGAACAGCCGTTTCAGATGCTGCCCACGCTCGGCGGCTACGACTTGCTGCGGGGCGTGCCGCGCGGGATGTATCGGGACAACACGATGCTGGCGCTGCAGGCCGAGCTGCGAATCCCGATTTATAAGTGGATTCGGGCGTGCGTCTTTGGCGGAGTGGGCGACGTGTGGGCATTGGAGAAGCGGCTCGACCGCCACGCCTCGATAGGCGGCTCGCCGAAGGTGGGCTACGGACTCGGGCTGCGGGCGTCGATCAATCGCGCGAAAGTGAATCTGCGGTTTGACGTGGCGCGAAACAACATCGACCGCACGTGGGACACGTGGCAGAGCTACTCGTTCTACCTCACCGCCACCGAAGCATTTTGAGTAATTTTTGAATTATGAATTAAGAATTAAGAATTTTTTCTAATTAGGAATTAAGAATTATGAATTAAGAATGAATAGTGTAGGGTGGGGTGTGTATGCTCTTAACTCTCTACTTACTTGCTACGCAAAACTTTCCACTTCTATCAACGCTCAACTAATAATAACACTCAACTAAAAAGCACCATGCGCGGATTGGTAATCAAATCGACCGGAAGTAGTTATCTTGTTCGTTTCGACGACGGGCAGGAGCAGGAATGCCATATCAAGGGCAATTTCCGCATTCGGGGCATCCGTTCCACCAATCCCGTGGCGGTGGGCGACTATGTCGAAGTGGAGGCGCTGGCGGACGGCACGCACTGGATCTGCGACGTGCATGAGCGCCGTAACTATGTCATTCGCCGCTCGACCAACCTAAGCAAAGAGTCGCACATCTTGGCGGCAAATATCGACCAAGCGGTGCTGGTCGTCACGGTCAATCACCCCGTCACCTCCACCACCTTTATCGACCGTTTTCTCGCCACCTGCGAGGCGTATCGTGTGCCGGCCGTGCTGGTATTCAATAAGTTAGACCTCTATTCCGAGGCGGACCGACAGACCTACGAGCAACTGCGTGCGCTGTACGAGTTGCTCGACTATCCGGTCTTCGGCATTCACGCCAAGGACATCGACCCCGCTGAACTGGAGGCGCTGCGCACCGAGCTTTTTGCAGGCAAGGTGTCGCTGCTGAGCGGCAATTCGGGCGTGGGTAAATCGACACTGCTCAATGCGCTGCTGGGGCGCGAGGTGGCACGCACGGGCGTCATCTCGAGCGCACACAACAAGGGTATGCACACCACTACCTTCTCCGAGATGTACCCGCTGGCGTATGCGACGGAGAAGACATCTGCAAATTTACAAACTTACGAATCGGCAAATTGCGCCTCGTGGCTCATCGACACGCCGGGCATCAAGGGCTTCGGCACCATCGATATGCAGAAAGAGGAGGTGGGACATTATTTCCGCGAGATTTTTCGCATCGGCGCCGACTGTCGCTATTCCAACTGCACGCACACGGGCGAGCCGGGGTGCGCGGTCTATGAGGCTGCCCTCAACGGCACCATCGCGCCATCGCGCTTTGAATCTTACCTCTCTCTCCTCGGCGACTGCAACGAGGCCAAATACCGCTAACCCCTACTCTCCCCAAGCAAGTCCCTACTCTATTAAGACCCATTCACCACCTCTGCAAGGAGAATGCAAGGAGGATACCCTGCTATAAGAACTTACCCAGATTTCTCATCTACTATAGATATAGAACCTATATAATTCACAAGGCCTCCTAACAACTTGATTAGGCAGCCTTGTGAATTATAAACATTCTATCCGTGGCGTTCCGCTTCTAATAACACTTTGCCAAATTTCAACAAGAAATCTATTTTTTGCCAAATTATCATATTTGAAAAATGTACATTTTCCGACAAGGCTGTAATTAGTTGTTTATGCGCAGTGTCGCGTACACACATATACCAACAACAATCATCTGGGTAAATATTTTTATCGAAACAGATTTTTGCTGCCGTTTCAATGAGCGTTTTTGTTCCTACTCCTTTAATTTTAGCATTTGCCACTTTTTTATAAACATCATCGAATGTATCGTGTTGTGTATCAATAGAGGGCAGAATAGTATTTTCTACTAATTGCTTCCATTGTTCTCTTACATGAGTTGGTAAATGCATCATTGAGTTTGTAAGGAATCGGCATTGTCTATTGTTTATATACGAGCCAACCTGTTGGCTAATAATTTGTTGTATAGGCATAACTATAAAATATTTATTGAGTTGCTTATTTCATATTTTCACAAAAGTATTTTCTTTTCTACCTAGAGACACACTAGCGATTAAAGAGCATTTACACATCGCACTTTAATCAAAATTGTAGCCTCTAATTTTTGCAGCATAGTCACTCCAGGCAGTCCTATAAGCACTAAGAGATTCTGAAGGAACATATATTG
>CAVFIY010000090.1:0-7574 GCA_963622435.1 Bacteroides uniformis
CATCAATAGCGACAAAAGAAACGAACAAAAAGGGAAAATTATCTTCGGAACAAAGGATAACAGCGAAAATAGAAAAAATACATAGTCAATGGGGAGGAGATGCACAATCTACTCGCAACGATGCTCATGGTAATTATATTATAATGAGGCAGAGGAGTAAAACTTATGAAGAGGAAACTGATAAAAAGAAATCTATTTTGTTAATAGAAGGTCTTTCTATATACATAGACGACAATGGGAATTGTACCAATTTTGAGAGAGTGAAAAGTTTTATCTCTTGCACAAGAAGTAACTCTGTGTTGGAGAAGATGAGAATGAACTTGCGAGGTAAACTCTCTGCCAAATTGATAAGTACTCGGTCATACGATAAAATATACAATGTGCTACGCAATCAAGACATTGCACTTAAAATTGCGGAGCAAAATAGGAAAATCGCAGCAAGCGGACAAAGCCATTGCTATGTTGAGCAGCAACAACTATCCACATTGAAAATGTTTAGACTTGTCAATGAACGCCCCAAAAAGCCGATTAAACACTACTCTGTCTGGGCATACAGCGGCGGACTGCCAAGTCTTGGCAAAAGAAGATAACAAACAATCAATAAAATTAGTTATGAAACACTACCTCCCCCTATTTCTCCTCGCCTTTGCGCTCATCGGCTGCGAAAACAACAAAGAGGCGGAGGGTGCCATTCCCGCACATTTCTCGCTCGTGGGGAAAAAGTATGTGTGCGATAGGTCGAACGATAATCCATATTACGAGCCTTACTTTGTCGAAGTCCTTGATTTTTTTTCTACGGATAGTGCTGTTTTGTATGGCACTACCCAAAGAGATTTATCACCAATGGAAGAATACTACAATCCGTGTCAATATAAGTTGAAATACCCGGATTTAACACTCACCTTTGGCGCAGATGTACGACCATTAGTATTCAAAGATACAACTACGATATATTCTTCTTGGTGGGAGCAGATATTTCTACTTAATTTTTAATGTCCCGTTGTCACTCCATAGTTGCCCACTTGCTGATGGCGCACTTGTCGGAAGACTTTTTGCATAGATTTTGCGCTGTAGAATATTTGTCTACTACTGTCGCGATAAACTTGATTATGAGGTTTGTTCAACCTTATGTAAAGTATCACATCCAGCAGCCTGGGGGCGTGGGTGTCCTCACCCGCGGGGTTTGGAACAAACCCTTTGACTATGCAGTGCCGAGTCCACTCCTCCTGCCCCAAAAGTTCTGTCTGCTTTGCTCTTGTGTCTTGCCCGGGTCGTTTGCTTCTCTTTTCTCATTTTCTCCTTTCCTTTTGCTTTTCCCTGTTTGTTCCCTGATGTTACCCTGTTCTTAAGTAGTACTATATAAGGAGGATGCTGGGAGGTTGCACTGGTAGTGGTTGGTAGTAGCGTATTGGGTATTACATTGTGCGTTGTATATTGTGTTGTGTGTATTGAGCATTATGCATTGTGCATTGTGGAGTGGTGGGTTTTGAATTACGGTGCAAAGATACGACATTTTTCTTGTCGTTGTTGGGCATCATGCGCAATTTTCTTCTTTTTTCTCTCTTTTTTTTCTTCCAGTCCTCTTTTCTATTGTACTCACCTGGAGTAGTAAGAGAACATAATTGCTTGTATTTCAGTGGTGTGCTTGCGTATGTTGCATATACTCACTAGTGTATGACAGAATGTACATTGCTATATACAAGCAGACGCATCGGCTTGTGGCTGATGCGTCTGCGTTGTGTCCCCCGAGAGGCTCGAACTCTCGACCCACTGATTAAGAGTCAGTTGCTCTACCAACTGAGCTAGGGAGACTTGCTTTCTTCTTTGAGAATTATCTTTCTCTTTTTAGAGAATGATTTTGCTCTTGTTTCAAGAGTGTGTCTTACACTTTTCTCAAAAGCGGCTGCAAAGGTACGACTTATTTTCGATATACGCAAATGTTTTCGTACTTTTCTTTGCTTTTTCCGCTGTTTTGCTGTGTAATTCTACTCTTCAACCTCTCTCTAGTTACTGATATGAGAGAGTGGGAGGGGCGTGTGTGATAATTTTACCCTCTTTTATCTGCCGAAGCCGCTGTAGACGACTTTGAGGGAGAGGGGGGATTCGGAGTGGCGTGCGCTCTCGATTTGCGTGGCGGATATGGTCTGTGCCTGCTTGACAGAGGTAATGGAACTGCTCGACGAGGACGAACTGCTCGAGGAGGTCTCTACCGCTACGGGGACGAGAACCATGTCGAGTGTCTCGGACAGGGTATCGGTTGTGTCGCGTAACTGATTGGTTAGCAGCGTCGAAAGGTCGTACGAGTAGTAGTAAACGGTGTTCCCGTCGTCGTCCGTTCCCGAGGTCAGCGCACTCAATATCGCCACCGTGTCGGAGGGTAGTTCGTGTTTCTGGAAGAACCGCTCCTGGCTGTTCTCGCGCACGAGCAGCATATACGATGCGGGTTGCAACCACTCGTTGCGGGTCTTGTCTGCCTCTGTGCCGTCGTACACATTGAGTACATTCACCCGCAGCATTGCCTGGTTGACATACGGGCGTTTCTTCATGCCGTTGAAGAGCAGCGACTCGTGTATCTCGTTCGCCATCTGCTCGATGGGCAGGCTCAAGCGGGTGTAAACGCCTGCGGGGGCGACGATGTAGTTGTAGGCGGTGTCTTTCTCCATCTCTTCCACTATCTGCTCTTGGTTCTGATAGTCAAAGCGATTCAGTTGGCGCACCTCGGAGTTAGCGTAGAAGCCCACCACATCGTTCACGGTGGTGTCCTTGTCTGCGTTCAGTTTGCGGTAACTGAAGTGGTAGTAGATACCCATGCTGATGTCGAGTAGGTTCAGCACGGAGGAACTACCGAAGGTAGGCGTAATGCATATTCCCTTAAACAACTGACTGTAAGCCTCTTGGCTCGAGAAGTCGCGTATCTGCCCGAAGCGTTGGGCGAAGTCGTCGTTGAGGCGGCAGCGCACGAGGGGCAGGTAGGAGGAAGTGGTCGATGAATAGACGGAGTCTTGTTTCTGCCCTGCGACTACAATGCGTTGGTTGCGCAGCAGCAGGGTGGAGTCCTCGAAACTGCAGTATTCGGAGAGGTCGATGTCGGTGAAATAGGGGTCTTTGGGCGCATACTCGAGTGCCTTGCGGTCTATCTCATAGACATTGACGGCGAGGGGCGACTCTTTATCTCCTGTCCAAGTCTGGTAGCAGAAGAGCAGGCAGACGGAGTCCACCACGGCGTTGGAGGGGAACTGAAAACCCTCTGGGCAGGCGACTTGCGTCAGCACTTCGGCACGCATTGTCCCGTAGTCGGTCTCTATCTCGCCCACCATAAACGAGTCGGGAGAGGAGATAATATGCAGACACTCAATCGTATTCGACTGTAGCGAAAAGGTGTCTGCCTTTACGACTATCGCATCTTCGTCGTCGAGCAGGCTGCTGCCTGCGTTCGTGGCGTCGTTCTTGCATGCCGTCAAACAGCAGACTGTCAGCAGAGTGAGTATAGGGATTATGCGGCGCATTAATTCTAATTATGAATGAAGAATTATGAATTATGAATTGCTACTTATTCTAATTATGAATTATGAATTAGGAATTAGGAATTGTATGCTTCTTGATTGTGAATTAGACTCCCCCGCGCCCCCTCAGAGAGGGGGACTTCTGCGTATCTGACACCCCCTCCTTTGGAGGGGATTGGGGAGGTTTTATAGCAGTGTGTTGCAGAAGTTGTAATAGGTTTCGCTCGTGTTGTCTTCTTTGTAGTACATCAGCGGTTTGCGGCTCGTCTCGGCGTAGTTCATCAAGCGTTGGTTGGTGTTCGGTGCGGAGAAGACAATCGCATCGGAGTAGTCCATTGCCAGACGCATCAGTTCCTCGTAGCCGACGGGGAAGCCCGCGATACTGCGCACATCGTTCTTGGCGATGCCGTCTATGAGCAGTTTGTCGGCAAATTTTGTGCCAAAGGGCGTTTTGTACTCGTCCGAATCGATCGACAGCACGATTTTCGAGTGCGCAAAGAACGGCTCGTCGGCGTAGGCTTTCTTCAAATAGAGCGGTGCCAAGGCGGACATCCAGCCCGAGCAGTAGATGATGTTCGGCGTCCAACGCAATTTCTTTATTGTCTCGATCGCACCGCGTGCGTAGAAGATGCACCGCTCGTCATTATCGCTGTATTCAACGCCATTTTCGTCCACTGTCCCTCGACGGCGGCGGAAGAAATCGTCGTTGTCGATGAAGTAAATCTGAATGCGTGCCGACTGGATGCTCGCCACTTTGATGAGCAACGGGTGGTCGGTGTCGTTGATGATGATGTTCATGCCCGACAGGCGGATGACCTCGTGCAACTGGTTGCGTCGCTCGTTGATGTCGCCGAACTTGGGCATAAAGGTGCGTGTCTCGTACCCGTGTCCCTGGAAGTACTCGGGGAGTTGGCGGTTCAGCATACGAATGGGGGTTTCCTCCGCTAAATAAGGGTAAATCTCCTGTGAGATAAATAAGATACGGTTCGGCTCCTTCATAGGCATGCGTGTTTTTGTGGGTTAGTACTTTGTCCCGCCTGTGTACCCCCTTGCGGCATGCGTGTGGCGTGCCTTTCACGGGTAAACTACGGAAATCGTACTGCAAAGGTACAAAAAATAATTGATAATTCCACTATTTTGGGGCATTTTTCTTTTATTTTAGTGCTTTTTTTCTTTATTATATAGAAAAGTCGTACCTTTGTGGGCTTTTTTGTGGGCTTTCGGGGGTGTAATGCGGCGCTCGTGAGGAGGTAAGAATATGGGGTGGAGAGGCGTAGCGTCGTGGAACAGTTGGCTTGAGCCTTGCTTAAGGGTTGCTTAGGGTTGGCTTGAGGGTACGGAATGTTCCACGGCAGAGCGGCTTTCGGCTAGCGACTAAACCGCTGTTTATGAGAGGATTATGCGGGGATTGTTTGAGAATTACAGACTACGAAAACGGGAGTTTGTGGCGAATTTTAGGTCATTTTAACAGAGTTGGGGTGGTGTTAAGGGGCGCAAAGTGCGATGAAATGGGGCGCAAAGTGCGATAAGAAAAATAACAATTCCATATATTATGCAAATCATTCGTACCAAAGAGGAACTGCGCAAGCAGGTAGATGCGTGCAAACAACAAGGTAAGACTATCGGTCTGGTGCCGACCATGGGTGCGCTCCACGACGGGCATGCCTCACTCGTGCGCCGTGCCGTGAGCGAAAATGCCGTTTGTTTCGTCAGTGTTTTCGTGAATCCAACGCAATTTAACAACAAAGAAGACCTTGCTAAATACCCTCGTAACCTTGAGCGGGATGCGGAGTTTCTCTCCTCCCTCGGAGCGGATTTTGTCTTTGCGCCCACGCCCGAAGAGATGTACACTTCTGCCGAATTGAACGGGATTTTCGCCTTTGATTTCGGTGGTCTCGACCAGGTAATGGAGGGTAAGATGCGCCCCGGACACTTCAACGGCGTGGTGCAAGTGGTCAGCCGCCTTTTCTACCTCGTTCGCCCCGACCGTGCGTACTTTGGCGAGAAGGATTTCCAGCAGTTGGCAATCATCCGTTTTATGGTGGAGCGTTCGGAGTTGGCAGGCACTTTCGGCGACCTGAAAATAGTCGGTTGCCCTATCGTGCGTGAGGCGACGGGCTTGGCGCTGAGCAGTCGGAACGAACGACTGAACGACGCAGAGAAACAGACGTCGGTGCATATCTCGAAGACCCTCTTCGCCAGCCTCATCTGGGCGAAGACACTGTCTGTCGAAGAGGTGCGGCAGAAAGTGGTCGATACGGTGAATAGCATCGACGGTTTGGAGGTCGAGTACTACGAGATAGTGGACCAATCCACCCTGCTGCAGACCACCACTTTCGACCACGCTATCGGCTGTATTACAGTCTATTGCGGAGAGGTGCGGCTGATTGATAATATTAAGTATTAGACCGCTCACTGCGTTCGCTGTTAGACCGCCTTACGGCTGTTAGACCGTCCCTGCGGGACTGTTAGACCGCTGCGCTGTTAGACCGTCCCTGCGGGACTGTTAGACCGCCTTACGGCTGTTGGAAGTTAGACCGCTCACTGCGTTCGCTGAAAGACTGATTCACTGTTGGAGGGGTAGAGTGCGTGGGAACATTCTTTGTTTTCTTCTATTTTTCGTGAGCGGAGCGAACAGGAAACTTTTGAATTGGCGAGGAGAACTCGACGCAGCATAGTCAAACGGTTTGTTCCAAACCGCCGCGGGTGAGGACACCCACGCCCCCAGGCTGCCGGATGTGTATCGTGATGTGCATTTAGCATTATGCATTGAAATTAAGCATTTAGCATTGTGCATTTAGCATTGTGCATTGTAATATGCGTATTGTAATAGATAAATATATTCCATTTATACAGGAAACGGTGGCTGTGGCTGCTGCCTCGGCGGCGACTGCGGATACCTCTTCTGCGGCTGTCTCTTCTTCTGCGGCATTGGATGCCTGGCGTGGGGTGGAGGTTTTGCCGTTGGAACCGGAAGAAATCACACCTGCGGTGGTGCGGAATGCCGATGCGCTGATAGTGCGAACGCGGACGAAAGTGAACGCCGCCCTGCTCGCCGAGAGCCGTGTGCAGTTTGTGGCGACGGCGACTATCGGGTACGACCATATCGACCGCGACTACTGTCAGTCGGCGGGAATCGAATGGCTGTCCTGCCCCGGTTGCAATGCGCAGGCGGTGTGCGACTATGTGGAAGAGGCACTAAACGAACTAAAAATCCCGTTCAATTCGGCAAAAATCGGTATCGTAGGCGTGGGGAATGTAGGGACACTCGTTGCCCGCATGGCAGAGGCACGAGGTGCGGAAATCCTGCTCTCCGACCCGCCGAAGAATATAGGCGTATCTCTCGATGAAATCGCACGAAATTGCGATGTCGTAACCTTTCATACCCCCCTCACGCACGACGGTGCATACCCCACCTATCACCTCTGCGACGCAGCGTTCCTCTCCGCGTGCAAGACGGGTACGCTCATTATCAATGCGGCACGGGGTGGCGTTGTCGATGAAAACGCCCTTTTACAGAGCGGACACCCGTGTGTGATTGACACTTGGGAGGGCGAACCGCAGATAAATCGCGCACTCTTGGCGCAGAGTTGCCTGGCAAGTTTTCACATCGCGGGCTATTCGGTGCAGGGCAAATATAACGCCTCGCAACGCTGTTTAGACGCTTTGGCACGACATTTTGCACTCCCCTCTTTGCTAATTGACCAAAAAGCAGTATCTTTGCAGCAGAAATCGGGGGACAACCGTGCAGGTTGGCTCGGCAGGGTGTCGCAGTTACTCAAGTCGCACCCCGCTGATTTTGAGGTGCTGCGGAAAGGGTATAGGCTGAGGTAGAAGACCTCCCCAACCCTGACCCGAACCCAGACCTCCCCAACCCCTCCAGAGGAGGGGCTTACAGAGTGGGGTAAGACCTCCCCAACCCCTCCAAAGGAGGGGCTTACAGAGTGGGGCGGAACTATAGCCTCTATAGCAACTATAGTAACTATAGCGACTATAGTGTCAATTCCCCTGGCATGTTAATTGTTAATTGTTAATTGTTAATTATAGAAATGGCAAACTTTCAGAAACTGA
>CAVFIY010000091.1:0-7558 GCA_963622435.1 Bacteroides uniformis
GACTTACGATGAGTGGAATTACCTGCTCAATACGCGTACAGGCGCAAGCGATAAGACAGGTGTTGCCCGTATCAACCTCAACAGCGATGGCACACAATACACGAACGGTATTATCCTATTGCCCGATAATTGGACTTGTCCCGTGGGTATAGAGTTCCAGAGTACCTTTGCAAGTGAGGGTAGTATAGAAGCCTACGCTATTAACCAAACTTTCTCCCTCTCTGAATGGCAGCAATTAGAAGCCAATGGTGCGGTATTCTTGCCCGCTTCGGGATTTCGCTTCGGGGTGAATATGGGCAGTGTGCAGAACTATGGCAGTTTTTGGTCTGCTACGGCAAACGGTCGGGGGCTAGCAGACGACCTGTACTTCGACTCGAAAACCGCACGCACGACCACGGTTAATCGCACCTTCGGACTAGCAGTCCGTCTTGTGCAAGACCTGCGCTTTGCTATTACAATCACCACACCCCAACACGGCAGTCTCACGACTGACAAGACCGAATGTGCTGCAGGCGAAGTGGTTACGCTGACGCTTGCACCCGAGGTAGGCTATCGCTTGCAGACACTCACCGTATGGCAAGGCGAAACCGAGATACCGACGACGCTTATTGAGGGTACGACCGACCAATACACCTTCGTAATGCCTGCGGGGAATGTGACGGTAAGTGCGACATACGAGATACAGACCTTCACTATTTCAACGAGTGCCGTAAATGGTACCGTAACGGGCGACGGCACTTACGACTACGGAACGACGGTTAAACTCGAGGCAAAGCCTGACAAAGGGTATGTGTTCTCGCATTGGAGCGATGACACAAAGGATAACCCGTACGAGTTTGTCGTAACTGCAAACCTCACCTTGGAGGCGGTGTTCGTGCCGGAGGTGCCGAGCGAGATAGACGCGACACAAAGTGCAGCCGGCGACTCGGTGCGCAAAGTCCTTATCGACGGGAAAGTGTATATCCTCCGCAACGGAAAAGTGTATATCCTCCGTAACGGGAAAGCCTATACCCTTACGGGTGCGCCCTGCACTTTGCCTGCTGCCGATGAGCGTGCGCAGAAAGACGAGTAGTACCTCCCAATTGAACCGGTACCAAAGTACCCATTGAATCAGTAATAAGAGAGGCTGCCTAACGAACTTGTTTGGCAGCCTCTTTGGTGTGTGTGGAGTATGTCGCACCCGATACGGGCGGTCTTATACGACTGAATAGTCGTTTTACATAAGTGTCTTTTGCATTATCTCCCCCAGTGGCACCATAACGAAGTCTCGTTCGTGCATAAGCGGGTGGGGGAGGGTAAGTTCGGGGGTACTACACGACACACTCTTGCCGTCGGGGGTGTAGTATAGCAGCAAGTCAATGTCTATCGTTCTGTCGGCGTACTGTCCGTTCACGCTCTTGTGGGTGCGCCCCAATTGGCGTTCTATCTGTTGCGTGATATGCAGCAGTTCGAGAGGCGTATAAGGCGTATCAAGCGCCACACACATATTACAGAATTCGTTTGCTGACGCAAACCCCCATGGGGCAGAGTAGTAATACCCGGAGCAGGCAATAACCTCTCCCGCCTGTTCGGACAGCAGAGCAACGGCGTTCCGTAAGTTCTGTTCCCGCTCACCGAGATTAGAACCCAAAGAAAGATAACTTTTGAATTTGTAATGTGTCATTAGACCGCTGCGCTGTTAGAGGTTAGACCGCTACGCTGTTAGAAGTTAGACCGCTACGCTGTGGTGTCTATAGCGGCTATAGCACCTATAATGTCTATAATACCTATAGCACCTAATATCACCTATAGTTCTCCGCGAGTGTGATAATTCATAATTCTTCATTCTTAATTCTTAATTGAAGCAAACAGGCTGTTTGCCCCCCGTACGAAAGGCTTGTACAGCAACGACTGTTGCACTATCTCCGCCTTATCGAAGCAGTGGAATTGCTGGTCGATACGGTCGCAGAGAAAGACTATCACCAGCACCACCAGCGCCCATTTGGCAGCACCGAACAGCCCCCCGCCCAAGCGGTTGAGAAAACCGAGGTGTATGGCACGCAGCAGTTTGGTGAGAAGCCGCCCGAGGAGGTTGAGCACAATCGCTATCCCCAAGAACAGCAGTGTATAAGCAATCACATCGCATACCCCTGCGGGCCACTGTGTCTGGTGCAGCACCCACGCAGAGAACCCCACCCCCCACAGACGCGCCCCTACCACACCTGCAATCAACGCCACAATGGCAATCAGTTCGCTGATAAAACCCCGCATCAACCCCCTAACCAACCCCACCAACAGCGGCAGCAACAACAAAGCGTCTAACCAGTTCATCTTTTTCAATTAACGATTAACAGTTAACAATTAACATGCAGAGCATTGTCCCATAGCCTCTATAGCCTCTATAATCTCTATAACCTCTATAACCTCTATAGTTTCTATAAAGCAAACAAGAGCCGACATACCAATGTCGGCTCTTGTCCGTAAAAAGACTACTCGTGTAGCCAGTTGTCGTCCACTGTCTTATACTCTTGCGGAACCCAGGGCGTTCCGTCGTTCTTTGCCATCACAATATCGTTCAAGATACTGCTACCGCCGATATAGATATCGCGCGGGGTGATGGACCAATCCCATTGGTCGTGGGTATAGCGTGCATTGTCACGGAACTGCCCGAGAATACCGGTTACGGTACCTACATAGTTCGGGCAGTTGGCTACGCCTGTGGTGTCCGCACCGGGGATATAGAAACGAGCGAACTTGCTGTACTCGGAGTTACTAACCAAGGTGCTGTTCGTTCCATCGGTAATCACACGACTCTGCGGGTGTCCCACATTCTCCGTCGTAGGGGCAAACACATTGGCGTATTTGTCTTCTTCGGGGTTGCCCGTCGTACAAGCCGTCATCGTACCATTGTACTCGTAGTTGCCTGTGAACCATACATTTTTAAGCACAACCAAACGCCCGTCCATGGTACGCATCTCTTTCTCGTCCGTGAGGTTGATAAAGTCCGAAATCTGAATGGTGTCATACTGCAGTTTCGATTGGTCGGGTATGCCCAAGAGGGTAACTGCATTGCGGAACACGCTGCTCGGGATACGCCCGGGCGCCCAACCGATTTTCTGACTGGCATTCTGCGCATAGATATTGTTGTTGTACGCCGGCACGCAGAGTTGCGGTTGGTCGCCATAGCGCCCTACGCAGAGTCCGTTGCAGCGAATGAGTATCTCCTGCCCAATCTGATAGACACCGCTCGCCGAACCTATATCCACCGACAGACGCAGGTTCTGCTGTTTGCCGTCCACCACCTGTTGGATAACCATCGCCTTGTAGAAGTTTCCTCCGTAGTCGTCTGTCGAGATACGCCCGCGGATATAGATACCGATGGTGTCGGTGGGGATGGTATCGATAGCAAATAGGTAAATGCCATCCGTTCCGTTGGTTGAACGGCTACGGTATTGCGAGGTGTCGCTCCAGAAGTTACCGACCTCGGTCATATAGGTATCGACAAACTCATTGAGCGTGTAGAGCCGATACTCCTTATCACGCGTCTGAATAAGGCTGTCCACATTCGTCGTCTTCTTGAATACATCGTCCTCTGTCAGTGCTTTGGGATTGCACGAAGAGAGCGCCGCCGATACGGTTACGGCAGTGAGTGCGGTATAGAAAAATGATTTGCGCATACTGAATTAGAATTTATAGGTTACACTGAGGAAGAAGTTCATGCCCCATGCATAGTAGTACTTGCTCGGGAACTTCCATGCGTTGGGCGAGATAACGGAGTTTTCACTGTCGCTGACACCCTGACGCGTGTAGCGCGGCAGACGCGCCTGCTGGTAACCACCCGTCTTGAAATGGGTATTGTTGGTCAAGTTGGTGATAGACAAGTTGATAGAGAGCGACTGACGGTTTTTGAGGTATATCAGTTTGCCGACACTGGCGTCAATCAAGAAACGGTTCAGCGGGTTGGTAGCCACCAGCGACTCCTGCTCCGAGAGGATGCTGTACGGATAGCGCAATACAGGGACACCGTTCTTGTCCAATACGGCATTCTGCGGGAACGAACCGTCCCCCGTTGACTTGGCTGTCGCACCGTCGGTGGTTTCGATGGCATTGGCATACGAGTCGCCGTACCAACCGTTCACGGGCGTACCGTCGGCACGCACCCCGGTGAATAAGCCTTTCATACGGCGCGAGGGGGCTACATCGAGGTAGTTCCAATCGTAGTAACTAACCGTGATGTCCGCAAACCACATCTTCGGGTGGAAGAACGAGAGTTTGAGGCTGGTGTTCACCTGCGGGCCGCTCGATACGCGTAAGCCCTTGAGCAGTACCTCATCGCTTACCTCGAATACCGACTTACCGTTGATATCCTCAGCCAGTGCCATACCGTTCTCCGCCGAGGTAATCGCCATGGCGTTGCTCGTATAGCGGTAACTGCCTACGCTGGCGGCACCGGTGAGGGTGAAGTAAGTACCGAGTTTGACGGCTGCGGCTGCCTCTACACCGTAGTGGCGACGGTCGATGCTCGTCAGTGCCTGGTTGACAAAAGTACGCGCTTCGTCGTCGTAATAACCGTTCAGTTCACTTCCGTCCCAGAACTGCGTGAAGAAACCTGTGATACGCCCCCGCACAATCGGGTAGTTGAACTCATACGACAAGTCCCCGCCTGCAACTTTCTCGCTGGCTGCATAGAAATCGGAGAGCGACTTGGCGTTGTCGTGCGTATAGATAGGTGCAATCACACGGTCGTGTACACGCTGCGAGATATACGCATTGCGGGCAAGCGGTGCGCGGGTCTCTGCAATGGCGTTCAGTTTCAATTGGTTACGCCCGTTGATTTTGTAGGTGGCACCTATCTTGAATCCGGGGTCGAGGAAGTCGTGCGAAGCACCTACATAGGTTGTACCCGCTTTGAGTGTCCCGTTGGCGGTATTTGTGAGTATCTCTTTGGCTTGGCTGCCGAGATAGAGTTCGGCGTCCTGCGGGTTGAGTTGCGCCAGATACCACGCACGCCCGTTAATCATATTGGTGGTACGCTGCATCGAGGAGTAAGTCAGTTGCAGGCCATAGTAGAAGTCCACCTCGTTGAAGTTCCACTCGTTCTGCGCCCATATTTTCGCCGTACCCATATTGATACGATAGTCGTAGCCGAAGCGGTCGCCCGAGTGCTTTACATCGTTATAGTCGGAGGCAATATCGTTTTTCTTCACATTGGCAATATCGGTCTGCGAGAGGCCTGCGTTGGTCGCTAACTCCTTAATATCACGGTCTGCGAAGGGGTCCACATCTATCCACTGATTACCGCCGAGCAAGTCGTCGATTGTCTTGTAGTGTACGCCCTGTGAGAACTTACCCTCAAGCCCCGCTGTAATCTTTAGGTGGTCAAAGCGGGTGTTTACATAATTGACATTTGCCATCGATTCTTGGATGTCGTTGTGCCGACGCTCCAAGATATAACGGGCAGCCCCGTTGGGGTTGTTGTAGTTGTTGGCAATGTTCGCCGCATAGATATTGTCCCAGTCAATCTGCGTCGTCTTGTTGTCGCGCGATTGCCAAAGGTCAACCAAGTCGTTGTACTGCTTTGCATCGATACTCGGACCGATGATGTTACCGTCGTGGGCAATCGTTCCCGAACCCAAACCGATACCGTTCATATCCGTGCCGATGAAGTTACCGTAGGGGAAGTGCTGCCCGTTGTTCGGGTCGAACAACTGCTCCGAGTTGCCGTCGGCAATCTGTCCGTCCCATAGGAACGAGGGCAGGTTACGATAGTAGTCGGGGCGAGGGTCGGGCGCATTGTAGAAGTTCAACGCCGAGTTGCTGTAGAGGCTGTAGTGGTAGCCGACGGCAAACTTAATCTTGTTCTCGTCGTTGATTTTCCAATCGAAACTGACAATCGCCGTCGGGTCGAACGACTTCACGATACGCGAGTTGCGTACTTTGCCGTTCTGATAGCCCCAATAGGGGTTGTAACTGTTATGCCCCCACGAAGTCTTGTTGTAAGCATTGGTCAAGTCGTACACCTCTTGTGTTACGGCAGCGTTCTGTCCACGCTCCGTCGGCGCACCGAATGTAACAATCGACAGGTTCTTGTCGTTGCCCCATTTCTTCTGTGCGGCAAAGAAATAGCCGAACGAGTAGTAGTTGATACCCTCGCCGATGATACCCTTTTGGTCGATATAGGGCGAGAAACGGAACGCCAATTGTCCGACAAATGCCCAACCGTTGGTCAGCATGCCGCTGGCGTAGGTGGCATTCACACGCCCTTTGTAGTTACGGTTCGTGCCTGCCAATCCCACTTTCCAACCCTGCGCATAGCGTGAAGCGTCCATCAGGTAGTTGGTGGACATTCCGAGTCCGCCGAAAGAGAAGTTGGTCGCCCCGATAGGATTGACTGTTTCCTTGTAGCGGCTGGCGTCGTTCAAACCTCCCATTGCCGAGAAATTGAAAGTTCCCCGCTCGGCGGTGTTGAAGTTGATACCGTTGATGTAGGTGTTCTCCTCTGTCTGGTCGTAACCACGGTTGCGGTAACGAGCGGTGGACCAAGCAAACGAGGTGAGTGAGTTGAACACATCGTTGCTCGCCGACGAGGCAGACGACATGGCTTGCGACTTACCCTCATCGTCATTGAGGTCCTCATCCGTCAGATTAAGCAGGATTTCCTCTTTGGCATCGCGAGCAAAATCACGCTGTAATGTTATGCTACCGACATCATTTAACGCACCCTCCTCTAGTTGTGCTAACTGAATATCAGAGATATACCCATCTGCCTCTACAATGATTTCCTCATCTATAGGTTCCAAATAAGTAAGAGAGAACTCTCCTTCGGCATTTGTGACAGTGGATATCCCTTGATTGCCTAATGTTACTTTGACGCCTGCTAAAGACAGATTGCCGTCCATTACACGCCCTTTTAAGCGTGTGGGGGCTGATACCTTGCTCTTCGGTTCTGTAGCCGGAGATGTGGTGCCTTCTTGGGGAACAATCTCTTCTTTGTCCTCTGTTACCGGCTTTTCTTCGGCAGTTGGTGCAACATCACTTTCTTTTGTAGCGACACTTGAACCTTGGGCTTCCGGTGTACTGTCTGTTTCTTTTATTTCTTTCGTTCCCTCTGTTTTAGGTTCTTCCTGACGGTTGCTATTTGCAGGAGATATATTTGCGGGGGATATCCAAGAGCGTATCCCCTTAAGTAATATACCGTCTTTGTGGAAGAATGAACTTACTTGCCGAATGGTGTGCTTGGTCTCATATACCCATTTGGATATACGCTCACCCGTCAAGTAATGTGTGGCATCTCGATTTACGGTTACTGTGTCTCCTACATGGTAATCTACTTGCTGTGGTATGGAGTCTTCTGCAAACGCAGTCCCCAATCCCACCACAAGAAATACTGTGAGAAGAACGAAGAAGTTTCTTTTCATGTCGTTTTGTTTTATCTATAGTTTATTGAATATTCACTATTGAGTTCATATTACCACTGTTGCGATTATGTGATTATGAAGACCACGCAATCTTGTGTAAAGTAGCACATCCGGCAGCCTGGGGGCGTGGGTGTCCTCACCCGCGTGAGCCGCAAGGCTCA
>CAVFIY010000092.1:0-7496 GCA_963622435.1 Bacteroides uniformis
ACCGTAACCTTGTCGAGGGCTTCAGCCGTCCATAACAATGCCCGCTCGGAGTGGTCGCTTGCGAATACCTGTACCGAGTCGGAGAATACAGCCTTGGGGTTCTTGTCCTTATTGACCAGTTGGTTGTGCATTAAGTCTTTCAGCGTCTTGAATGCCTCTTCGTCTCGGCGAGGCGCAGTGAACTGCAAGTAGATGAGTTGCAACATCGTCTCGAAGTCTTTCACTGCCGATGAACCGCTCATAGTCTCCGTATTGCTGTTGATGGACGCATCCGCATTGACGGTCTTGCCTGTGAGTGCCTTTTGCAGATTATTCATTGAGAAAGTGCCTAAGCCCATCATGCTGACCGCACCGGTCGCGAGATTCGCAGCGTAGAGGTCGGGTATATCCACCAGCGACATCCCGCCCCGCGAGTATGCATAGAAGCGAATCTCATCTTTCTTGTACTCTGTGGGTTTCACCAGTACACGCACCCCGTTCGACAGTGTCCACTCCGTTACACCCAACTCCTCGTTGTAAGCGGTCTTCTTTATCTTCCCCGCCTTCGGTGCTTTCTTCACTAAGACGGTATCCACCGCCTCTTCCTTCGGGGCTTCTATCTCCTGCTCGCTCACTTCCTTGAGCATAGCGAGGATTTGTGCTTCCGTCGGGATATTCACACCCTCTTTTTGAGGACCCGTAATGGCAATCGTCGGGTTCTCGTGGGGCAGTTGTTCCGCAAGTTCATTAATCATATCCACTTGGATAAGCGGCAGCACGGTCTTGGTGAACTGATACTCCCACTCAATGCCGGGCATCGGCTCGTGGTCTTCAAAGTTACGAATACACTCCTGTGCAATGGAGATGTTGCGACGCGTATTGCGCTCGTTGTACGACTTCTCCATACCGTTCAGGTACTCTGCCCGCACGCGTTCCCATTCCGCAGCGGTAAACCCGTATCGGTGCATCTTCTCCACCTGCACGAGCAGGTCTTTGAGTGCCTCGGTCTCACGCCCCTCTTTGGGTACGGAGATGGCGAGGAAAGCATCCTTCAGTTTCACTATCTCGCCATAGTAAGCACCCGCTCCCATGAACGATGCGTTCGGGTCAAGCGCCAACTCGGAGAAACGGTTGTCGAGCATATCCCCTATTAACTGATAGAACACCGACAGCAGGTAAGCCTGGTCAGTGTTCTGTAACTCAGCGGGGAGTTGGTCGTGCTTGTACTCCAACTCAATACGCGTATTTTGTGCTTCGGGGTCTAAGGCAATCGCCACCAACGGTGCCGCATTGTCGCTCACGGTGTAGAGCGGACGCTCCCCGCGGTTGGTGCGTGCGGGAACATCCGCCCACAGTGCCTTTATCTTATTCTCAATCTCATCTACATCGATGTCGCCCACAACGATAATAGCCTGGTTATCGGGACCGTACCATTTCTTATAGTACGCACGGAGTGCGTCGTAGGCAAAGTTATTGATAACAGCCGTATCGCCTATCACATCCCGCTTGGCATACTGACTGCCGGGGTACTTAAGCGCACGGATCTCTTTCCACAGGCGGCGGTCAGCGGTACGCCCTGTACGCCATTCCTCGCGGATAACACCACGCTCGTCGTCAATCTCCTCGGGCAGCAGCGTAAGCCCACATGCCCAATCGTGCATCACGAGCAGTGCGGTATCTATAATACCCTCTCGGTAGGTCGGCACATCCGACAGACGATACACCGTCTCATCGATAGAGGTATATGCATTGATGTTCCCGCCGAAGTTCACGCCCACTGACTCAAAGTAGTTGATGATTCCCTTGCCGGGGAAATGCTCCGTCCCGTTAAACGCCATATGCTCCAGAAAGTGCGCCAAGCCGTTCTGGTTATCCTCTTCCAGTACGGCGCCCACAGCCTGTGCGATATGGAACTCACAGCGTTGCTTGGGTTGCTCGTTGTGTCGGATATAGTAGGTCAATCCGTTCTCCAACTGTCCGTATCGCACATTCGGGTCGATAGGCAGTTTCTCGGGCTGCTGTGCCCAAGAGAGTAGGGCTGCAGAGAGCAGCACCATACTTAGCATAGTCTTCTTCATTATTCTTTCAGTATTAGTCATTGCTTGTTTGACCGTCCGCTGCCGGTTCCTTGTCGGCAGTCAGGACTTCCTCTGCGGCTTGCGTGGAGGGTTTCTGCTCCGCCTCTGCGGCTTTCTTGCGCGTTGCCCGCTTCTTCTTTGGAGCAGCGTTCTCCGCTTCGCTCTCGGTGTTTGGAGCAGCACTCACGGCTTCATTCTCGGCGTTTAGAGAGGCTTTCTCGTTTGCCTCAATGATTTCGTCGCCTCGGCTCTTCCATGGGCGAGGACCCAATATACGCTCCACATCCTCGGAGGTAATGACCTCCTTCTCAATGAGTAACTCTGCCATTTGGTGATGTCCCTCTTGGTTCTCCTCGAGTATCTGCCGAGCGCGTGCCATTTGTTTGGCAATGATAGCCGCCGTCTCTTGGTCAATCAGTTCAGCCGTCTTGTCGGAGTAAGGCTTGGCAAAGCCGTAGTTGTACTGCCCTGTAGAGTCGTAGAAACTGACATCCTTCAACTTCTCACTCATGCCGTAGTATGCCACCATGGCGTATGCCTGTTTGGTCGCCCGTTCCAGGTCGTTGAGTGCGCCCGTGGAGGTCTGATGCAGGAACAACTGTTCCGCAGCGCGTCCGCCCAGCAGTGAGCAGAGTTCGTCCAGGATATGCTCTTCGTTAGTCAATTGTCGTTCTTCGGGTAAGTACCACGCAGCGCCGAGTGCCACACCGCGCGGTACGATAGTAACCTTCACCAGCGGGTTGGCGTACTGCAGCATCCAGGAGATGGTAGCGTGTCCCGCCTCGTGGTAAGCGATAGAGCGCTTTTCCTCTTCCGTCATCACCTTGGTCTTTCGCTCCAAGCCGCCCACTATCCTATCGACGGCATCCATGAAGTCTTGCTTACCCACCTTCTTATGGTCGTATCGGGCGGCTATTAGCGCAGCCTCGTTGCATACATTGGCTATGTCTGCCCCCGAGAAGCCCGGAGTCTGTTTGGCGAGGAAGTCCACATCCACTGTATCGTCCAATTTCAGCGGGCGCAGGTGTACGCCGAATATCTCTTTGCGCTCCTGCAGGTCGGGTAACTCCACATGTATCTGTCGGTCGAAACGCCCTGCCCGTAGCAGTGCGGGGTCTAGCACATCGGCTCTATTGGTGGCAGCCAAGATGATAACGCCGGTGTTAGTACCGAAGCCGTCCATCTCGGTGAGCAACTGGTTCAGCGTGGACTCTCGCTCGTCGTTTCCTCCCGTCATGGCGTTCTTTCCCCGCGCACGCCCCACAGCATCTATCTCGTCAATGAAGATGATAGCCGGTGCTTTCTCCTTGGCTTGGCGGAAGAGGTCGCGTACACGGCTTGCGCCTACGCCAACGAACATCTCCACGAAGTCGCTGCCCGACATAGAGAAGAACGGTACGCCCGCTTCGCCTGCCACAGCCTTGGCGAGCAGGGTCTTGCCTGTCCCCGGAGGACCGACCAGCAGTGCGCCCTTGGGTATCTTACCGCCGAGTACAGTGTACTTCTTCGGGTTCTTAAGGAACTCCACTATCTCCTGTACCTCTTGTTTGGCGCCCTCCAAGCCGGCCACATCCTTGAATGTTACTTTGCTGGCGTTATCTTTGTCCGTAACCTGTGCTTTGGCTTTGCCTACGCCGAATATACCTCCCATGCCGCCTCCCGCACCGCCGGCGATACCTCGGCTCATCCATACGAAGAACAGCACCATCAGTGCAATGGGCAGTATGTTCGCCAGAATGAGATACAGGTAATTGCGTGTCTGCTTGTAAGTAACATCGATAGGCAGTAGTTGTGCATCCTTCCGCCGCGTGTTAGTCTGCTCCATGTACTTGGCAAACTCCTCTACACTCGGTATCTGCACATTCAGTTGCCCTTTTGCCTGCTCGCCTTTCGCTTGCTCGCCGAAGACCAGGGTGTACTGCTGCGGGCGAATAGTCGCCTCTGCGTGGTTGTCATCGTACACTACGATTGACTTCACGGCGTCGCTCTCGATGTATGCCGTGAACTTGGTGTAACTCAGCCGCTTCTCATCGATTGCGCTGTCGCCGAACAGCCAGGCGGCGAGCAGTAGGAATGCAACCGTGTATAGCACCCAACTCAGCCAGCGGAAGCGAGGCTTCTGCTGCTTGGGGTTTTTCTTTGGGTTTGGGGTGTTGGGGGTTTCGTTCTTCATTTGCGATGGGGAATGTCCCGTTTAGTAAATAGTTGGGGTTTATTCGTCGGGCAGTTCCGTTACTTTTCCGTCTGCCCAGAGGTGTTCTATGTCGTAGAACTCGCGCGGTTCGCGCTGCATAATATGGACAAATACCGTGCCATAGTCCATGGCTATCCATTCGGCGTTCTCCTGCCCGGCTACGCTCATCGGATGTACATGCGTCTCGGTGCGTACATAGTCGTCCACCTCGTCGGCAATGGCTGCCACCTGCGTGGCACTCTGTGCCTCGGCTATTACCATGTATTCGGCAGGCGCCTCCTTTATCTTGCGGAGGTCGATGGTTACGATGTGTTGTCCTTTGCGGTTGCGGATACCTTCTACAATGGTCTCCACCAGTTTCTTGGTTGAAATCTCTTTCATATCTGTGTCTGTGTTGTATCTGTATTGTCAGTCGCCCTATGCTCTCTTGTCCGTAGCACCTTAGTCGTGCTGCGCCTTTTTGTCCGTGGCGACACGCCACTAGTAGGGAATGTCCGTCGTGGCTTGGAGGATGAGCGGTGCTATCTCAGTGTTGTCGTGCCAGCCCGTGAAGCGTTCCGCCCCTACGCCGATAGCGAAGACGGGTACGGCGTGTGCGGTGTGGGCGTAACTCGTCCAGCCCAGTTTGGCTTTCTTGTTCAGGAGGGCAACGGCGGCACTGCTCAACTCGTTCATGGTCTTGTAGAGCGTCTTGAGTTCGCCTTGGTTGTGCTGTACGGCTTTGTCGTAGAGCGTATGCAGCGACGCGTCCTCCTCGTCGCTCAGTTCTACGCCGCGGTAGAAGTCTAGTTGCTCGCCGAGCAGGACTTTCACTGCCTCCCAACTCGGCGTACCGTCTCGGAACAGCCCCGATAGCAGGTCGGACAGTATCCATGCCGAGCAGTGCTGGTGTTGGAGCAGTTGGAGGTTGAGTGTGTAATCGCTGTTGCCGAGTGCCATACCGCCCGTCTCGTGGTCGGCGGTTACGACAATCAGCGTTTCGTCGGGGTGTTGGAGGTAGAAGCGGTAGGCGAAGACGAGTGCCGAGTCCATATCGAGCGTCTCGCCGATAGAGGTTGCCCCGTCCTGCCCGTGGCAGGCGTAGTCTATCATACCGCCCTCCACCATCATGAAGAAGCGGGTGTGGCGCTTGTAGAGGTAGGGGATAGCGGTGCTGACTATCTCGGGCAGCGTCAGTGCGTCTTCCTTGCGGTCGATAGCGTAGGGGAGGCAGTCTGCTTTTTGGGTGCGGTCGATACCGTCGCCTGCTTGGGTCAGTATCAACTTATCTGCATCGAGGTGCTGTTGTGCGTCCTTGTAGCCGTGGGCAATGGTGTAGCCCGCTTGCTCGCAGAGGTCGTAGAGGTTCGGGGCTGCGGCGTTCGCTTTGTCCTGTGGCTGGTGGAATCCCGCCCCGCCGAAGAAGTCGAAGCCCGTGCGGGTCAGTTGCGTGCCTATTTGGTAGTATTGGTGCCGGTCGGGTACTTTGGCGTAGAACGCCGCAGGCGTGGCGTGATCGATAGCCACCGTGGTCATGATGCCTATGCCGTAGCCGCGGTCGCGCAGTATCTCTGCCACCGAGCGGAGTGTGTCCCCCGCGGGCGACAGCCCGAGCGTGCCGTTGTTGGTCTTTGTGCCGGTCGCCAGGCAGGTGCCTGCCGCCGATGAGTCGGTGATGCCGTTCGAGGCGGAGAAGGTGGCTACTTGCCCCGAGTAGGGGAAGGTAGTCATCAGCAGTTGCTTGCGCCCGATGCGTCCCTCCAGTTCGGTGCGGTACATCTCGGCGGAGAGTACTTGATTTGTCCCCATGCCGTCGCCGATGAAGTAGAATACATAGCGTGCTTGTGCGCCTGCCAGGGTGGCAGTGCAGAGTGCGAGGGCGAGCAGCCCTGCTCGAATGATACGGTTGTGTTTCATAGTGTAGTCTGTTATTTGTCTGTGCCGTTAGGCATTGTTGCGTGTGTTGCTTGGGCAGCCCGCTCGGCGAGGCACTCCTGCTGGTGTGCTATCTGTGCCTCTATCTCCGCCCGCCGCAGTGCGTCTGCCACTTTCTTCGGCAGGGGTTTTGTCTGGCGGATGTCTTTGTAGATGAGCAGTGTCGCCCATGCGTCTGTCGAGGCGTAGCGTGCCTGCTCGGGGGTGAGTTCGATGTTCTCCCAGTTTGTCAGTTGCTGGGTCTTCGATATCTTCTTCCCGTAGCAGATGGCGAACATCTTCTGCAGCCCGAGGTCGAGTATGCCGTATTGCCCGACGATATGTTGCAGGTCGATGCAGTTGGCGGGGGCGAAGTCGTGCAGCCGCCGCAGTCCGTTCAGGTCGTCTTTGAAGGCAAGCCCCACTTTGCATATCCGCTCGTCGGCGAAGAAGTCGGCGAGCGACTGCGGCATGCCTATTTTGTTGAGGCGGAAGAGGTAGCAGCGGTCTTCGGTGGCTATCTGTACGAGGCAGGTGGGGTAGTGTATGCCGCGTGTGAAACTGGGTCGGGATTCGGTATCTACGCCTACGATGGTCTGCCGGTTGAGCCATTGCACGGCGTCGTCCACTTGGTCGGGGCTGTCCACTACAATCGTCTCTCCCTCGAACACCGCCAGCGGCATCCAGTGTATCAGGTCTTTGGAGATATGGTGTGCGTAACTGTTTTCTCTCATCGTCTATGTGCTTATTCGTGCAGTCCGTTCTCGAGGTTGTGCAATGCCCGCAGGGCGTTGAGCAGTTTCTGCCCCCAATGCTCGCGGAAAGTGCTGACGCAGGTCGCCACGCCGGCTTTCATTACCGGCTCTTGCCCTGTTTGGAAAGCGGCTGCCATGTCTTTGAGTTCCTGATAGATGTCGGCCAGGTTCTCCGAGAGGTAGGCGGTGAGGGGTTCGTCGCTGTAGCGCATGTCGTCGAGGAACACTTCGAGGTAGGCGTCGTCGCTGCCGAGCAGTTGCTTCACGCCCTGTGCGATGTAGTTGTAGTCCTCTTCGCTGACAAAGCGTTGCGCCTCTTCGTAGTCTTCCCAGTCCTCTTTCGGTGCAGCGTCTTCTGTATCTGTAGCGGGGTGGAGTTTGCGCTCCAGGAGGCGGGTCTTGAGGTAGAGTAGGGGCAGCAGGCAGAGCAGTTGGTCGAGTGCCTCGTCTTTCTCGTGTTCTACCAAGTGTTCGAGCAGCAGACACACTTGTGCCGCTACCGTAACAAACTCAATCGTCGTGGTCTGATATATCAATCCTTTCTGTTCGCTCATCGGAGGGGAATTTGTAATTAGTAATTTGTAATGTGTCCTATGT
>CAVFIY010000093.1:0-7461 GCA_963622435.1 Bacteroides uniformis
CGTGGGTTGTGGACTAAGGAATTCTTATCTCGCCAAAGGCTCGAACGATTATTTCCAGTTCAGCCCACCGGGCTTCACTCGCTAGGAACACCCCACTGCGCGTGGGCTTGTGGAAACCTCGTTGGTCAAACGCAAAAGAGGCTGCCTCTGACGAAGCAGCCTCTTTCTATTTAGTAAGCCCATCGGCTTACCGGAGTAGGGGAGTGGTTTTACTTTACCACAGTACCCATTGCGTTATATACGGTACCGTTCTCCATAATGAGTTGGAGTTGACCGTCTGCGCCGATTACTTTGCGAGCCACTTTCGTTGCCTCTACTTGGTCGATAGCGGTGATTTCCTCACCCGTTACGCAATCCAAAGTCTTAACAACGCACTTCTGGTCTTTCTTGGTCTTGTCGAAACCGTCGATTTGGTAGCAAGCGTTAGCAGTTACATTTTTGATATCCTCGGTCTGTGCATATTGCCCTTTCAAACTATCCCATTTGCTGATTTTACCAGCCAAGAAGATTACATTGAACTTCTTAATCTTGTCAACTTGAAGTACATAGTACGAACCCGATTTTGACATAGCGATGAACTGTCCGTCCTTACCGTCTTCCCATACATAACCGGTCATATTGACACTGGCTTTGATGCCGCCCTTGCCGTCATCTACACCTGTGTTCCAAATAGAAGTAGAGTCGCATTCCTCGTTTGCAGGAATCTTTGCACGCAGCATGATAGGAGCGTCCGAGCAGTCAACGGTGGTGATGTTTGCCTTATTGGTCAGTACAACATCGTCGTAATTGTCGTTGTATTTCCAATCCGGCTTCAATGCTTGAATACCTTTCGAGCCGATAGCCGTTACTTCAACTTCTTCCTCCGAGAAACCGAAGCCGCAAGCCATTATCTTCGAACCTGCTGTACCTACGATGTAAGGAGAAGCGTCTGCATACACCTTGAAGCAGAGTACACCGATACCATTGGTGCTGTAGTTGCTGCCATACACTGCATTCGGCATAGCGGGAGGAGCCAATAGGTAGTTAAGGTCTGCATCACCCTTGTACTCAACGCAGAGGGCGCCGTCGGGAGTTCCGATAGGCGTGCCTGTCGTGTTGTTCGACATAGTGAGGTATTGGTAGCCCAACATAGAGCCTGCTACTTGACCTGCGGCCTCTACAACACCTTCGAATACAAATTGCTGTTTGTTCGGGGTTGATTTAACGGCTACATAGATATAACCGTCTTTCTTTACATCTACTTTGAAACAAGCACCTGCATTCGGGCAAGCCATATCAATAACAGGGTTAGCACCACCTGCGGTCGGGTTGTCCTGACCCTGAATGTGTTGGGTGGTGAAATCAACGGTAACATCACCAATCTTGAGGTGGCTGTATGCCGTATCGGTCATCATACCGACTACCTTGTAAGTGGTCTTGTAGGCATTGTAAACGGTGAAGTTCGTGCCTGCAGCGAGTTTCTCACCTGCGGTTACCTCTACTTTGTCTTTAGTCGTAAACTCGGTGCCGGCTGCATTCTTGTCACCTGCTGTGGGCAGATACACGAAATCTACAGTTGCCATCATACTCATGCTTGCTGCAATAGCAGAAGCCAAAAAGAAAACCTTTTTCATGATAGTAATAAATTGTTAGTTAGTAAATATGTTGTTTTTATTATAGTTGCTGTGGTCGCCCCAATGAACTACTCTTTCTTCTGTCCTGCGAATGTGTTGGAGAAAATGACGGTTTTGCGCCCCTCTTTACCCGTGCCTGAGAAAGACATGGTTGCCTTGCCGTCGCCCGAAATACGCCCGTAGAAAGACGCACCGAGACCATTTCCCGCAGCCTTGTCGTTGTTGAAGACAATATCATCGCCCGCATGTGCTACATTGGCAAGACCTCGCAGATTCCATTTCGCCTCATCGCTTTTCACAAAGACAAAGCATTGGTTTGCAAGCGAATCCTTGAATATGGTTATCTCAATCGTGCCTGCATAGTCGGTCGAGGTCCCCGAACTGGAGGACACGCTGGTCCATGTTCCCTCATAGACGCCCACCGCATCCTGGGCAGCGGTGTTGTCGTAGTGGCGCTCCTCCTCTTTGTTGCACGAAGCCAGCACCACGCAGAGTGCTATGCTCAATATATATGCTATCTTTTTCATAATAGTAATCGTGTTGTTGTTAATAGCCCTTGTTCTGGTCAGCCTCCGTGAGGGCATTGTTTGCATTGATTTCTGCCTGCGGGATAGGCTTGTACCACTTCACTTCGCCCGCTGCATTGCTCATCAGGCTCAAGGCATTGCCCGCCAAGTCGGCATTGAAGATATTGTTGTAGCGTACCAACTGGTGCGTACGGCGGAGGTCCATCCAGCGGTGTCCCTCGGCATACAACTCACGCGCACGCTCATCGAGCACGAGGTCAATCGGCGTGTTGGTGAACGAAGCGTAGAGCGATACCGTCTTGTAGGGCGACTCGTAGGAAGCAAAGTCGGTAGCGGCAACGCCTGCACGCGCACGCACATCGTTGATATAGCCGATAGCCGTAGCCTCATCGCCTGCCATTAGGGCAGCCTCGGCGGCTACCAGATAGAGGTCGGAGAGGTGTAGCACCACGATGTCGCGATAGCCGCTCGTCTTGTTGACGGCAATAGCGACAGAACTCGGGTCATCGAACTTCTTGACAACCGGTGCGGCAAACATGCCCGGGTCGTTCTTTACATAAGTGACATAGTCTTTGCTATTGCCGCTTACCCACATATTGGGATAACTCATCACCAACACTGCAGGCTCGTTGACACAAGCGCCCTTCTCCAACTGCTTGGCATGCACCGTCATGTACGCTGACGCATCCGAAGTACCGGCAGTGCCGGGGAAGACATGCAGCAAAATAGGCAGCGTATCTTTGGCGGCAGCGTCTGCGTTGTAGTACGCATAGTAGCCTTCCGTACCCCAACCACCCTCGGCGGAGTTGTACATCGTGGTCATGAAAGTAGCGTCGTAGCGGGTGTCTTCCGCCGTCCAGAGGTAACTCGACTTCGGGTTGCTGGCGTGCAAGCCGTCCACATACTTCTCGCCCGTGGAGGTGCAGTCGCCGTAGTAACTGCCAAAGGTGTTCTGTAAGCCGTGTCCGCCCGTCTTGAGTTCGCCCGGCCAACCGGCACGGTCGTACTGTACGGCGAAGATAACCTCGGCATTGCCCTCGTTAGCGGGGCTCCACTTGTCCTCAAAGGTCAGCGTCAGGGCTTGAGAGTTGATCGCCTTCTTTGCCCACTCGAGCGACTTGGTGAAATAGGTGTTGTCGGTCACGGTATATGTGCCTTGCGCGGCATCCGTAATGGTTGTTCCCAAGTCCCAACCCGCAGCCAAATAGACTTTGGCAAGCAAGGCTTGTACACTGCGCTTCGAAGCCTGCCCCTTGGTGTCCTCGGCGGGCAGATTGGCATCGTCGGCTACGCTCTCGAGGTCGGTAATCAGGCTCTTGTAGAGGTCTGCCAACGCTGTGCGGGGATAGTTCCGTTCGCTGCCGTTGATATACTCTGTGATGTACGGTACTGCACCGAACTGCTGGCTCAAGATATAGTAGCAGTAACTGCGCAGGAACACCATCTCGGCTTTGTATTTCCCCGTCTGGTCGTAGTGTATCGTGGCGTTGGCCATATTGATACACGAATAGAGATTGGAGTAGAGCGACTTGACATCGGAGTTCTCCGGCGTGATGGTGTATTGGTCGAACTGTGAGCCGGTCTTCTTGTTGCTCGGCATATAGAGGTCAACCCCCTCTTCGTACACATCCACGCGCGAGGCTACGGGCTTGAGCAGCGAGTAGGCATAGATACGCAGCGTCGATGCGTCTTCGGTAAAGTATTTGTCTGCGGTCTGTCCGCCTGCCGACTTGTTGTCGGGCGTCAAGAAACTATCGCACCCCGTGAGTGCAACGCCTCCCAATAGCAGCATTCCTATGAATAGATTCTTTTTCATATCTGTGTCTTATTAAGCGATTTAGAATTTAAGGCTCAAACCAATCTGCGTGTTAATCGTAGCCGGTGCATCGTTCTGGAGCGAGGTGCTTGCCCACTCGGGGTCGAAGCCCTGATACTTGGTGAAGCAGAACGGATTGGTGACGGTGCAGTAGATACGCAACTTCTGGATGTGCATTTTCTCCAACTCTTTCTTCTGGAAGTTGTACGCCAGCGTGATATACTTCACCTTCAAGAAACTGGCGTCCACAATCTTGTTGCAGCCATCGAGCCAGTAGGAGTTGCCGATACCGGAGTTGCTTGCGGCATTGTTCGGGAAAGGATACTTTCCGTAGTGGGTGGTCTCTTGATAAACAGGATTGATATAGGTACCATTGTCGCTGATACCGTCGCAGTCGATGAGCGTACCTGCAGGGATGTAATAGTCCATATTGAGTTTGTTACGCCCGCGGTCGGAGTAGTTCAAGTACTCGCCATAGAACGGCGACTCTACCGTCTGACCGTACTTGCCGTAGAGCGAGAAAGCGAACTCAATACCCTTCCATGTCAGGGTAGATGTGAGCGACCCCGTCAGTTTCGGATCGGAGGAATAGACTTTCTTATCCGCATCGGAGAACTTGCCGTCGCCGTTCACATCCTTGATGATAGGCTGACCCTCGGTCCAACCGTAGCAGGTGTAGTAATAGTCTGCCTCTTTCATTTCCGTGCCGGGGGTAAGCCCTTTCTGCTTGGCGATGTCGTTGTCTGGTACGGTCATCATCTTATCGCTGACGATACCTACCCACTGGTAGTTATAGACATTGTTGATTGGCTGACCGATGAAGAGTCCGTCGTTGGGCAGGTCTGTTCCCGAGCCGTTGATTTCGAGTACCTCGTTGTGGTTGTGTGCCAGGGTGAACGAGGTCTCCCAACGCCAACCGTCGATATCCACATTGACGGTCTTCAGTCCGATTTCGATACCACGGTTCAGCACCGAGCCGACATTGGTTACGACCGACTGCCCACCTGCCTCCAGCGGCAACTCCACGGAGTAGAGTAGGTTGCTCGATACTTTATTATAGAAGTCGAATGTACCCGTGATACGGTCGCGCAGGAAACCGAAGTCCACACCTGCGTTCCACTCGCGGCTGGTCTCCCAAGTCAGGTTCTGATCGACAATCGCATTCGGATAGTAGCCCGTGCTGTACGAACTGCCAAACGGATAGTAGATAGGTCCTGCCACGCTCTGCTGCGTAGCGTAGTTGCCGATACCCGTGTTGTTACCCGTCATACCGTAACTCAAACGCCATTTGAGGTTGGTCAGCCAAGTGGCATCTTGCATCCAACTCTCCTCCGACATACGCCATGCGATGGCAGCCGAGGGGAACCAACCCCACTGATGACCTTTGGCGAACTTACTCGAACCGTCGGCACGCACCGTGGCGGTAATCATATAACGACCGGCATACGAGTAGTTGGCACGCAGGGCGAACGACATCATCGAGTTCTCGGTGTAACTGTTGGTGCTGTTGCTTGCGTCATAAGTACCCGAAGCGAGGTTGTACCACAGTGTCCCGTCCATAACTCCTGTGTATTTCAGGAAGTTATAGTTCGTGTTGTAGTGTGCCATAGAGAACAAGCCCATCAGGTTGAGGCTGTGCTTCTCGGCAAAAGTGTTGCTATAGGTAATGGTGTTATCCCAAGTGTAGGAGAAGTTCTGATTCTTGGTGAGTTGCGCCACATTCTTGTCGTAGTCCGTTACGAGTGTGTTGTCGAACTGACCGAGTGTGTAGTTGTCGTAGTTGGGGGCGAACATCGTCTTGATTTGCAAGCCTTTCACCGGCGTGATAGCCAAGTAGATATTGCCCAACGCACGCCAAGTCTGTTTCTCCTTGGTGCGGTTCTGCATATAGAGCAGCGGCGACACTTGGTCGGAGAACTGGTTCTTGCCGACCGACCCCATAGCCTCGTAGTTACCCGGCTTGGTGTTGATGTTGCCGTCCGCATCGTACGGCTGCATGAAGGGGTTCATACGATAGGCAATCTTGATTGCGTCATCGTTGGCGTACTCGTTGCCGAGCCACGAGAGGTTGAAATTGATACCCGCTGCCACATACTTGTTGATAGTAGCATCGATAGAACCTTTCATGTTGATACGCTTCTGCTCATCGCCCACATACACGCCCTTGTCTTGGTTGAAGCCTACGCCGAAGTGATAGGACACATGCTCGCTGCTACCGTTGACCGCCACATAGTGGTTCTGTTGGAAGCCCGTGCGGGTTACCATCTTGCGCCAATCGGTCGAGGTGCCGTCCTGCATGATTTGTTTCAGTCGGTACTGCCCCGCATACTGTGCAGTGGCTGCGGTGGAGCCGTCGTTGTAGAGAGCCATCTGCTCGTAGCCGGACATCGTATAGACAGGCTGTCCGCTCGATGCCACGCTGCTACCGCCGGCATAGCCGAGGAACTTGAGGAAACGGTAGTTGTAGAACTCCTGTGCGTCCATGAACATGTTCATACGCGTAGGGCTGACCGCACCGACATACATATCGTACGAAATGGTCGGTTTCTTCTCTTTCTTGCCCTCGCTCGTGCCGGACTTGGTGCTTACTTGGATGACACCTGCCGTCGCGCGGCTACCGTAGATAGCGGTCGAGGAAGCGTCTTTGAGTACATCGATGCGGGCTATATCTTGCGGGTTGAGCCAATCGATGTCGTCGCAGATGATTCCGTCCACCACATAAATAGGTTTGGTGTCGGAGTTGGTAGAAGACTTACCGCGGATTTCGATGTCGAAGCCACCGCCGACACGCCCTGTGGATTGCGAGATGCTCACACCGGCAACAGAACCTTGCAGTGCCTCTACAACGCCCGTCGTACCTTTGGCGGTAATAGCGTCGTTGCTGACCGACGATACCGAACCCGTCAAGTCGTTTTTCTTCATCTGTCCGTAACCAACAACCACTACCTCGTCGAGTTTCTTGGTGTCTTCGGACAGCGTTACTTTGATGGTCTTTTGGTTGCCGACCGTAACCTCCTTTGCGCCGTAGCCGATGTAGGAGAATACGAGGACATCCTTTGCCTCTACGCCCGAGAGGGTATAGTTTCCGTCAAAATCGGTGATAGTACCATTGGTAGAGCCCTTTACTTGGATGCTCACGCCAATCAGCGGCTCGCCGTTGTCGTCCACTACCGTACCGCCGATAGTCTGTTGCGCATACGCAAACAGACACGATACAGATAGCCAGCATAACAGCATAGCCTTCTTCCATGGAATAAATTTGTCCATACGAGAACTGTGTTTTGTTAGTATTAGATATTGTGTGTTTTTCCGTCTTTCCTCTGCCCTCGTCTTCTCCAATTCGCCCCTATTTGTCTTATTTGTCCTATTAGACCCATTAGACTTATTAGACTAATTCGTCCCATCTGACTTATTAGACTTATTCGCCCCACTCTCCGACTCTTCCCATTCAGCAGCCTGGGGGCGTGGGTTGTGGACTAAGGAATTCTAATGAAGCCCACTGGGC
>CAVFIY010000094.1:0-7291 GCA_963622435.1 Bacteroides uniformis
GCAACTGCGTACAATACTTAATCTTGATGTACTTGCCCTTGGTGGCTGGGGGCGGATAGTTCTCTATCAGCGGCAAGAACTTCTCGTTGAGTTGTGCCGTCGGTATCTTCTTGTTCTTGTTCTCATAGACATGCAGCGCCGTCTCCATTACCTTGAAGATACGCTGCTTGGTGAGGGCGGAAGTGAATATAATGGGGAAGTCGGTAAAAGGCGCAATACGCTCTCGAATTGCCCGCTCATAGCCCTTGATGTCCGCATTGGTCTTGCTTTCCACCAAGTCCCACTTGTTGATACAAACCACCAATCCTTTCTTGTTCTTCTGAATAATCGAGTAGATGTTCAGGTCTTGCGCCTCGATACCGCGTGTGGCATCAATCATCAGAATGCACACATCGGAATTCTCGATAGCCCGAATGGAGCGCACCACCGAGTAGTACTCCAAGTCCTCATTTACTTTGGCTTTCTTACGAATACCTGCTGTATCGACCAGATAGAAGTCCTTCCCGAACTTATTGTAGCGGGTGTAGATACTGTCACGGGTCGTCCCCGGAATGTCCGTCACAATGGTGCGGTCTTCGCCGATAAAGGCATTCAAAATACTCGACTTGCCGGCGTTCGGGCGTCCCACAATAGCAAAACGGGGTAGGTCTTCCAACTCCTCTCCCGAGTCATCTTTCTTGAAGCGGGAGCATATTTCATCGAGCAAGTCGCCTGTGCCTAATCCGTTTTCGGCACTGAGGATAAACGGTTCGCCCAAGCCCAATTTGTAGAACTCCGGTGCACCGTATTGCATCTCGAAAGTATCTACTTTGTTAACACCCAATACGGTCGGTTTGCCCGCTTGTCGAAGCAGGTGTGCCACCTCCATATCGAACTGCGTAACGCCCTCGTTGACATCTACCACGAGTAACACGACATCCGCCTCGCGGATAGCAAGACTCACTTGGCGATTGATTTCGCTCTCGAATGTGTCGTCCGAATTGACTACCCATCCTCCGGTATCAATTACCGAAAACTCTTTACCGCACCACTCGGCCTTGCCATACTGGCGGTCGCGCGTTGTGCCTGCGGTGTTCATTACGATAGCCCGCCTTGTTCCCGTCAGGCGGTTAAATAAGGTCGATTTCCCCACATTAGGACGACCTACGATGGCTAAGATATTTGCCATAAATCAATGTGTAATTAGTAATTTGTAGTTAAGACTCCCCCTTCACCCCCTCAGAGAGGGGGACTGCAAAGTCTATTAAATCCCCTCCTTTGGAGGGGTAGGGGAGGTCGGATTTGCTCGTTACTCTCCGCAACTGCTGCAACTATGGTTGTCGCATTTGTCGCAGCCGTCGCCGCAGTTGCCGTGGCAGCCGCCGCAGCCGTGGTGGCGTATGGCATCGAGTTCGGCTTCGGTCGCCTCGCGTATCTCAAGGATAGTTCCTTTGAAATGGAGCGTTTCGCCTGCTAACGGGTGGTTGAGGTCGATGGTCACATTCATAGGCGATACTTTTACTACTTGGGCATTGACAATCTGTCCGTCGGTGGTGGTCATCGGGATGATATTGCCCACATAGACACGGTCGGAGTCGAACTCACCATCGGCGTTGTAGAATAGGTGTTTGTCGAGCTCGCGAAGCCCTGTCTCGTCGTAGTCTCCGTACGCATCTTCGGGGTTGAGCGTGAAGTCGAACGCTTCGCCCGCCTCTTTGCCCGCCAGTGCGGCTTCAAACTTCGGCAGCATCATCCCCTCGCCGTGGCAATAGACCAAGGGGGCTTGCTCGGTGGCTTTCTCGATGAGTTCTTCTCCTTGTTCGCCGTTTACATACATCTCGTAGGTGGCTTTGACTACCTTTTGATTTTCTATTTTCATATTATTGTGTATTATTAATCTAACTTCTAACAGCGCAGCGGTCTAACATCTAACAGCCGTAAGGCGGTCTAACAAGCCTCACCACCAATTCACCCGTGCGTTGGTGCTTTGTGTACTCGACTTGTCGTATTTCAGGTCGGCAAGCATGGAAGCATTCACACCGATGTGGAAAGTATAACTCTTGTAGGGACCGAACGGCACGAAACTGGCTGTCATGTTCCAGCAGTGCAGGTCGCGGCTGACATTGAAGGTGGCACTCGAGAAGCGCTTTGCCTTGAAGTCGTAACTGGTGCTGGTGCTTACTTTCCATCCGCTACCCAGTCCGATACTGCCGGAGAAGGAGAGGTTGTGGGTGAAGACCATTTTGTAGTACATCTTGTCGTAGTCGAACTCCGTGCCTGCCCCGTATCGCAGGGTGTAACTGACGGACAGACTCCAAGGTATTTCGGTCTTTACATAGCCGTCGTCCACCTCCTGTTTGGTGTCTTTCCCTTTGTTCAATTTCCCGTTGCGCGCCAAGCCGTCATCGCCGACCGATATGTCGTCCATGTTCTTGTCATCGGGGGTGTTGCCTTTCTTTTTGTCCTTGCCGAACCACTTCTTAAAGGTCTGGTTATTAAAGGTATAACTCAGACTGGTGCTTGTGCCGAGGAAGTGCGGGAAGCGTCCGTTGCTCCAATACTGTTTGTTGGTGCGGACGGGCGTGCCGACGGCATTTATTTCGTACATATAGGGGTCGAACTGCCCGCTTAGGTTGATGGTATAGTTCACTTTCGGTATCTTGATACGCAGATTGACCGCAAAGTTGCTCCAGTTCATGGAGTCGGCGATGAAGTTGTAACCGCCCGAGATGCTGAAGTTATCTATCAGGCTGACCACCTTGAACGGGTTCTTACCTGTGGTGTCCTCTCTGTTCACAATCTTCATCTCGAGGTTATTCCCGAGGCTAAAACTCAACGCCGCCGCTGCCCCTTGCCCCGCATTTCCGTAGATACCGTTCGGGAAACGCGAGTAGGTCTGGCGGAGATAGAGCGGGTTGCCTGCCTCGTCGGTGCTTTGTATCTTCCGCCCGTCCGCATCGGTATCCGTGCCGTAAACAGGCTGGTCGTAGGAGCCGTAGTAGCCCCAAAACGACTTCCCGAAATCGGGGTGGTAGGAGAAACTCAGGCTCGGGGTGAGTACATGGCGGAACTTCTCCACTTTGCTATGCGGGAACAGTTTTTTGCTCGGCGTGAAGAATCCGTATAGTTTGGTCGATAGCGATACGCCGACGCTGAAGTCGAACACATTATAAAACCCGTTGGTGGTGTCGCGCTGGAGTTGTTGCTGCTGCTCGTCCCACGACTGGTCGACGCGTTGGAAGTACATGCGGTCGGTCAATGTCAGGTTCGGCGTTACGCTCAAATACTTGAACAGCATGAACGAAGCGGAGATAGGGATGTTATGCTTCAGCCCCGTCTGCCAATCGCGCAGGAAGTTCGAGTGCAGGAACTGATTTTCCTTGATACTGCTGACCGCAATACGCCCGTTGCCGGTGTAACTCATGCTGATTTTCTCGTACCATTTCTCTTTGCCGACGGGCTTCTTGCGCTTGAAGGGATAGACGCGGCTCATCGTCACACTCAGTTCGGGCAGCGTGAGCGAGAGGGTGGAGTCCTTGGTGCGTTGCGACACCGAGGCGGTCATGCTCAAACTCCACGGGCTGTCGGGGAAACGCTGCGTGTAGTTGATGGTCGAACTCTTGGTGTTCTCCGAGTTCAGTTGCGCATTGTAGTAACTGTTGATGTTGCTGCGGTTGTAGCCGCTGGTCGAGAAGTTCACGCTGGCGGAGAAGGTGCTGAACGGATTGGCTTTCGCGTCCTGGGTATGTGTCCATTGGACGCTGAAGTTGGTCGCCTTGGTGTAATCGGGCATATCTTTCTCGCCCGTCACATCCGTTCGGTAGTTGATGTTGAAGTTGCCGTTGAACTTATAGCGCTTGATATACTTCGACTGAGCGCGTATTGCCCATGTGCCGCGCGTGTAGATGTCGCCCGTCAGTTGCAAGTCCATATAGTCGTTGATGGCGAAGTAGTACCCCAAGCCGCTTAGGTAGAGTCCGCGTGTGCCGTCGTCGCCGAAGTTCGGCATTATCAGTCCGCTCGAATACTGATTGGTAAAGGGGAAGAAGCCGAACGGGATAGCCAGCGGGAGTGGCACATCGCCCACCACCATATAGGCGGGACCCGTGGCGATGTAGTCGCCCGGTACCACTTTGGCTTTGGTCATCTTCAGGTAGAAATGCGGGTGTTCGTGCTGGTCGCAGGTGGTGTACATACCGCCGCCCATCATCATCGTGTTGTCGTCGGTTTTCTTGGTGCGGTCTGCTATCACATACCCTTCGCCTTGCTCCGTCACCACGCGGCGGATATAGCCTTTCTGGGTCTTGAGGTTGTAGGTTATTTGGTCGGATTCGTAACTGTCCTTCGCGTCTTTGAATACAGGCCGCCCTTTCCACTCGTTCTCGATGGTGTCGAGTACGCCCTGGGCATACATCATACTACTGTCGCTATTGACACGGATGTATTCGCTGGTCAGTTCCATACTCTCGTACTTCACATTGCTTTGCCCGTGCAGGTGCGCTATACCGTTGCCCATCAGCACGATAGAGTCTTTGGCGACATAAGTGATAGGCGCACTGATAGTCTCTTTCTTTTTTCCGTCGGCGGCGGGAACGGGTAGGGGAGCAGCGGCGGTGTCTTGCGCAACGGCGAGCGAATCTTGGGCGGCTATATCGCACAATGCCCCACAGGCTAAGCCTATGAGTAGCAGTCCTTTAGAGAGTATTCGTATCGCTTCTATGCGCATAACACCAAATTAGCCCGCAAAGATACACAAAATACTTGACATACACAAATCTTGTGCCAGTCCCAATGCACAATGGTGGCGAGTCGCTACAGACAACAATTCCCCGGTAAACGGACGACTATCATCGTATTACCACTAATTAATCATAAAGAGCAGAGTGATTTTTTAGTGGACAAATATTACCATTATTATTCAAATATACACACGAAATTATTTGGGTAATTATGGGTGTATTAGTTTCTTTTGTAAACAAATAAGGTCAAATATAGTTCAAATATGCTTTTTATGTCAATTTGTGTCCATACGCCGCAGGCGTCCGTTCCAAGGAACATTCTGCGTATTGTTGTCCCCGGCGACACGCCGGTTTTTCGTGTATTTGGAGGATATGGGGTATTTTTTTGTCTTGTTTATGTCAATTTGTGTCTTGTTTATGTCAATTCGTGGTCATACGGTGTTAGCCGTCCGTCCACAAGGAATTTGTCGTCCCCGGCGACACGCCGGTTACTAGGGTTTGCGGTGGAGGAGGTAGTAGTCTATCAGGATACAGCGCGGGCGGATGCCGTCGGGGAGCGGCACACGGGCGTGGGCGAGGTTGTCCGCCCGCGAGGGGGCGAACAAAGCGCGCATCCGCCGATAGTCCCAACGCGCACGCACTGCCGCCCAGGCATTGCGGGGTTTGCCCGTCAAGAGCAGTTGCAGCGCCGCCACATAATCCAGCACGCCGCGCAACGGCATTACCCACCACAATCGGCGGGCGGGCAGGTTCTTATAGAGCATGAGCAGGTTGTTGCGGAAATTGAGGTAGGTCTTGCGGGGATTCTCGTAGTGCAATGCGCCGCCGCCCAGGTGGAACACCACCGACTGCGGCACGCAGACCAGCCGCCACCCTCGGCAGCAGAGCCGCCAGCAGAGGTCTATCTCCTCCATGTGGGCGAAGAACCGTCCGTCCAGCCCGCCGACCTCTCGATAGACAGCCGTCCGCACGCACATACACGCCCCCGATGTCCACAGCACATCCGCTTCGGTGTCGTACTGCCCGTGGTCTTCCGCCACGCGGTTGAGCAGCCGTCCGCGGCAGTAGGGATAGCCCAATGCGTCCACATAGCCGCCCGCCGCCCCCGCATGCTCGAACGCCTCCCGTCGGAGCCAACTGTGTATCTTCGGTTGCACGCTCGCCACCTCCGTGTGTGCGTCCATATAGTCGAGTAGGGGAGTGAGCCACCCCTCCGTCGCCTCCACATCGGAGTTCAGCAGCACCGTGTATTCGCTCTCGATATGCTCTATCGCGCGGTTGTAGCCGTCGGCGAAACCGTAGTTGCGGTCGAGGGCGATGACCCGCACCGTGGGGAACGCTGTCGCCAGCACTTCGAGCGACTTGTCCGTCGACCCATTGTCTGCCACAACCACCTCGCAATCAGGCGCTTGCGTGTAGCAAACGACACTCGGCAGATAGCGTCGGAGCATCTCTTCGCCGTTCCAATTCAGTATGACGACACTACACCGCATGTGCTTCTCCTTCCTTTCGTGGGCGACTCCATTTCCACCGATTATGTGTCCAGAGCCACATCTCGGGTTGCTCCAGGATGTTCTGCTCCAGGCGTTCGGCAAAGAGGCGTGTTATCTCGTTCTCCGCCGTCTCGGCAGGGTGTTCGGATAGCACTTGCAACTCCGCTTCGTAGTACCCGCGCCGCGGGCAACGGATATATGCATAGAGGACAGGGTAGCCGAATTTCTTGCCCAACACCTCGCCGCCGTCCAGGAAGCCCGTCTCCTGGTGGAGGAACTCCGTCCAGTAGTGTGTAACTTCGGGGCGGGGTTTCTGGTCGCTTATCAGCCCGAAGAGCATCTTTTTTCCCTCTTTGCGCAGCAGCAACATCTGCCGTAGCACTTTGCGTTTTTCTATCAAAATGCCACCTCTTTTGCTGCGAATGGCGGTCATCGTTTTGTCCACCGCCTCATTCGTTTGCTGTCTGTATATGTTTGCTTGTTCCATGCCCTCGGGGGCGAGGTGCTGATTATAGTCTGCCATCCACTCCCAGTTTCCGTAGTGGGCGAGCATGACGATGACGCTGCCGTACTCGTTGATGAGGCGCACCACTTCCTCGTGCGGGGTGAAGCGCATACGCTCCGCCATTTCTTCGGGCGAGATACCGTAGCCGTAGATACACTCGACGATGATGTCGGCGAGGTGGTGGTAGAAGCGGCGGGCAATCTCGGCACGCTCCGCCTCGGTCTTCTCGGGGAAGGAGAGGCGCAGGTTCTTCTCCACCAGGCGGCGACGGTAGCGCACCACATAGAAGAGAGTGGGGTAGATGAGGTAATCCGCTATGCGATAGAGCCGTCGCAGCGAGAGGCGGCTCAGTAGGCGTACAATCTGTTCCATTCTTGTGTGTGAGGGATAAATCTTCGGCGGGAGGAGGTCAGTCTTCTACCTCGTAGTAACCTTGTTCGATGCCGTATTGCAACTCCCCGTCTATGACGAGTTGAATCTGTTCGCTTGTAATCGCGCTGCCTTGTTCTTTGGCGGCTTGCTGCACATATGCCAACTGCTCCGTCTCGTCGATTTCACCATCCAGGTACTCGACT
>CAVFIY010000095.1:0-7251 GCA_963622435.1 Bacteroides uniformis
TTCTCCCTTTGTTTGGCGGATAATGAAGACTTGTTCGTATCATTACCTTTATTCGACGGGCATAGACAATGCTATCTATGATACAGATATGCTGCACCATGTACAGAAGGCGCTGTCCGATAGTGCACAACTTGTAGTATTACACAGTATAGGCAGTCATTTCAAATACTGCCTGCGCTATCCGGATGAGGATGCCTATTTCCAACCTGCCATGACTGCCAAAGACGGATACAGTACTGCCGAGAGTAACAAGATTGCCATTCTAAATGCCTACGACAATACCATTCGACAGACAGATAAAGCGTTGGGAGAACTGATTGACTATGTGCGTTCACTGCACCGTCCTGCGGTTGTACTCTACTTGTCTGACCACGGCGAGAGCCTGTGGGACGATGCGCGTAAATTGGTATTGCACGGCTCGTTTGTGTATGCCGAAGCACAGTACCATATTCCATTCCTTATTTGGTATTCCGATGAATATCAGTCGCTCTATCCACATACCATTACTACGCTGCAAGAGAACACGACGGCTTTCCAAACGAGCGGTATTGTGTTCTCCACCCTATTGAATATGGCAGGAATTACAGAGGTTACGGACAGCACCCGCAGTGCTTGTTCGCCTTATTTACAGTCGTTGGATTCGATTCGGGTGATGAACGGCAAAGGCGAGGTAATGACACATACTTTCTTTTCCGAATAGTCATACTATCTTGTATTTCCGTTTATATCGCAGAACGCTGACTTGGTTATAACACAATAATACACTCTATACTATGCAACAATATCTGGATTTGTGCAGGCGGGTGCTCGAAGAGGGGGGGCAGAAGTCGGATCGCACGGGGACGGGGACTCTCTCTGTGTTCGGACACCAAATGCGCTTTCACCTCGAGGACGGGTTTCCGCTACTGACTACCAAGAAACTGCACCTCAAATCTATTATCTACGAACTGCTGTGGTTCTTGCGCGGCGACACCAATGTGCATTACCTGCAAGAGCACGGCGTTCGTATATGGAACGAGTGGGCGGACGAGAACGGAGAATTGGGCCCTGTTTACGGACACCAATGGCGGTCGTGGCCTGATTATCAGGGCGGCACGATAGACCAAATAAGCAATGTAGTGGAACAGATAAGCAACCACCCCGATAGTCGTCGGCTGATAGTCAGTGCGTGGAATGTGGCGGAAGTGGATAGTATGGCATTACCTCCCTGCCACTCGCTGTTCCAGTTCTATGTCGCCGACGGACGCCTCTCGCTGCAACTCTACCAACGCTCGGCGGATATTTTCCTCGGTGTGCCGTTCAACATTGCCTCCTATGCTTTGCTGCTACAGATGATGGCACAGGTTACGGGGCTGCAAGTAGGCGATTTCGTTCATACGCTGGGCGATGCGCATATCTACCAAAACCACCTCGAGCAGGTGAAGTTACAACTGACGCGTACACCCCGTCCGCTTCCCCGCATGGTGCTGAACCCCGATGTGAAGAGCATCTTCGACTTCCAATACGAGGACTTTACGCTCGAGGGCTACGACCCGTATCCTCATATAGCCGGTACGGTCAGTGTCTGAACCGTAGCGGATACTAAACTATACAGATAAACTGTTTAATCTATTCATCCTATGCTTTCTATCATTGCGGCTGTAGATGAACATAACGCGATTGGCAGAGCGGGTGAACTGCTCTGCCATTTGCCTAATGACCTGCGGCACTTCAAGGAAATAACACTTGGTTCGGCAGTGCTGATGGGGCGGAACACTTTCTTTTCTCTCCCGAAGCATCCGCTCCCCGGACGACGGAATATCGTACTCACCACCCAAGCGGACTTTACTTTTGAGGGGGTGGATGTCTTACATTCACAAGAAGAGGCACTTGCGTTCTTGAACTCACAAGAAGATGAGGTGTTTGTTATCGGCGGGGGGAGTGTCTATCGACAACTGCTGCCCTTTGCGGACAAACTGTACCTTACGCACATCCATCATCGGTGGGACGATGCGGATACTTTCTTCCCGACGATAGATACTGCCGTGTGGAAGCAAATCAGTGCCGAAGACCATACTGCAGACGAGAAGAACCCCTATTCGTACACTTTTGCCGAATATATTCGCCGATAGGTTCTATCGGGTGAGATTACCGGGGAGTACTTTCCGTGGATGAGGCGGAGGGAGTTTCCGAGTCTTGAATAGGGTTGTTGGATTGGGGAGATTGGTTGGAAAGGAGTTGATCGATTTTAGCGTTCAACTCCTTTACTTGTTTCTCAAGGTCGTCGTTGTTGTCGCTCACCATAGCGTCCACAAAGATGGAGTTTACCAATGACAGACCTATAATACTGCATAGTACGAGCAGAATACTGAAATAGAGGCGTACCCAGCGGGCAGTGATGATAGAAGTACCCTCGGCAATGGTGTCGGGTATCTCGTTCCAGCCCTCGCCCGTGCAGATACGAAAGATAGCATAGATACTGTCTATCGGTGTGCCGAAGTACTCGGGGGCTGCGTCCCGGAAGAGGGCGCACGAGATGAGTGCCACAATAAGTATCAGCACGGCGAAGCCCACGAATACGCCATAACTCTCCCGTATGGCTTTCATGAAGTTCTTCGTGATAGTCGAGAAGTTGGGGAAGATATGCACGATACGGAAGAAGCGCAAGACGCGTAATAACCTGAGTACCAACAGTACGGATAGGTTGCCAACGATACTCTCCGGCACAAAGAACGCTATGAAGGAAGGCAGGGAGAGGATAACTAAGGTGCCGTCGAAGCGATTCCACCCGTTGCGCCAGTAACCCCTAATACCATACTCCACTTGTTTGATAATCAACTCCAAGATAAAGAAGAGTGTGCAGAGCAGGTCAATGACGGATAGCCCCCACCCGCTGCAGCCGCTCTCTTGAGCGAAGATGACAGCGGCATTCAATAGGATGACGCTGAAGACAATATGTTCATTGAGAAAGAGTCCCCGCCACTTATTTTTCATCTTTTCCATGTTACAACTACTTTTCTACTTTGCTAATCCAATGAAAAACTGCTTGTTACGATTATTGCTAGTTGGTGTCTTACTTTGTTAAGCCATTGAAAGACTGCTCATTACCATACGGTGAGCGGAACGATACGGGCTGCACGGCTAGTCGTCGAACAGCGTAGGGGTGTCCGCTTCGAAACGCTTCAAGATATTGCGCATCAGCGTCTCACGGATAAGGCGGCTGCGATTAGTAACCGTATATTCATCGCAGTACTTTTGCAGCGCACGCATCTCCCTATCATTCAGTGTGATAGTAATTCGGTGGTTGCGCGGCAACGCCTTATGTTTCATTCCGCCCAAGGGTGGGGTAATTGAGAATTATGAATTAAGAATTATGAATTATTAGTTTCGGTGGGGTTCGCTAGTCTTCTTCGGAGGTATCTTATAGTTCCTCGTTGGGGTTCCTCTGTCGGAAGAACAGAGGGAGTTAGAAGAAGACACCGATGCAGAGTCCGAAGTCGAGGAGGTTGCGCCCTGTGTAGTTCGAGAAGGAGTAAGAGGTATTTTCCTTTGTGCCGCTCCCATCGTTTGTATTCTCCTGAATATAAGTGTCTTGCGTATGTATCTTCGCTTGTTGGAAGTTCATGCCCAGGCTTACATGGAGTGCCGTCTTGGGGTTGATACGATAGAAGTAGCCTATATTCACGCCTGCACTCAGTCCGCCCTTATACGCTTTCCCCAGTGCAAAGCCGTAGCCTATCGATGCACCGACCATGGGGGTATGCACTGCGTCCAAGAGGGGTATGCGCGTCTCGAGTTGCAGCGGGAGGAATGCATACTGCTCTCCGCTGAGGAAAAGGCTGCGATATGCCACGCCTCCTCCCAAGAACACGCGGCGACCAAGCAAGTGGTGCGTCCCCACTGCCAATCCTACACCTACCGAACCGCCTGCGCTCTCCTTAGGCACTGCCGCTCCGCCGCCCGACACCTCGAGCAACATTGCCACTTTCTTGTTCTGTTCGGCGGTAGCAGTCTGCGATGGACTATCGGCGGTACTGGTCTGTGCGGCAGTTGATTCTCTTGTCGTATTCTCCGTAATGGACTGAATATCTGCACGGGGGTACTGATAACGCGCCCCCGATGCGTCCTTAACGATGACGACATCGTCGTTTTGGAACACAATGGTTCCTCGGATTTCTGCCCCCGTACGAAGAACGATCACCTCTGCGTGCAATGTAGTTACCGCGAGGAGCAGAAAGAAGAGTGTAAATAGTCGTGTTTTCATATAGTCTGCAAAGGTACTCAAAAATAGTGAGTTATACAAGTCCTCTGCGTTTTTTGCCCCTTGTGGCAGTCGTTTTTGGCCGTTTCGTATTGTTGGCAGCACGATTGGCGGCTTTGCGTGCCAACCGCTTTTGGTGCTGCGCCTCGTGGTAGGCGATATGCTCCGCCTTAATCTTCTCGCGCCGCTCCACCTCGTCGGTGAGCAGGAAGTCCACCTGCCGCCGCTCTACATCGGCACGGATGACCCGTACCATAACGGCGTCGCCGAGTGTAAAAGTCTCGCCCGAGTGCGCTGCGATTAGGCGGTAGTTCTTCTCGTCGTAGTGCATCACTTCGCCCTTGCGCACCGAGTGGATATGTATAAGTCCCTCACAGTGCGACTCGTCCAACTGCACAAACATACCGAAGTCCGTCACACTGCAGATATGCCCCGGCAGGTCTTGTCCAACGAGTTTCTGCGCCCAGATGGCAAGGTACTCCTTAATCGAATCACGCTCTGCCAACTGCGCCTGCACCTCCATGTCCGAGCAGTGGCGGCAGCGTTCCTCCAACTCCTCGAGCGTGAGCGACTCGCCCTTGCCTTTCAACAGATACTTGTCCACCAAGCGGTGCACCATCATGTCCGGATAACGACGAATGGGTGAGGTGAAGTGCGTATAGTGAGAGAATGCCAGACCGTAATGCCCGATATTGTGCGTGGAATAGACTGCCTTCGCCATGGCACGAACGGTCAGTAGGTCAATCACTTGCGGCTGTACGCGGTCGCCCATGCGCTTCTTGAATTCGTCCAACTCCTTCATCTTCTGCGCGTCGGGTTTGTCATGCACACGATAGACGAACGGCTTACCGCCGACCGAGGATGCTACGGTGCGGTTCGCCAGCAACATAAACTCCTCTATCAAGTGGTGCGCGTCGTTGGGGTGGTCGAAGCAAATCTCAACGGGCTGTTTGTTTTCATCGAGGCGGAAGTACAGACTCTCCTGCTCCAAATAGAGCGAACCCTCGGCGAAACGCCGCTGCCGAAGTATCTTCGCCAAGGCGTTCAGGCGCAGCACGATGTCCGTGAGCGGTGCAGTATAGGGTGTCGGTTTGCCCTCGATGATGTCCTCCGCCTCGTCGTAGTTCAAGCGAAAGTCCGAGCAGATAACGGTGCGGCAAATCTTATACTTCAGCACTTTGGCGTCTTCGCTCATCGTGAAGACCACCGACATACAGAGTTTCTCCTCGTGCGGGCGCAGGGAACACAGCCCGTTGCACAACTCCTCCGGCAACATAGGTAACACCTTGTCAACCAGATAAGTACTGGTGGCTTTCTCGTACGCCTCCTTATCTAACTCCGTACCGGGCAGCACATAGTGCGTGACATCGGCGATATGTACCCCGACCTGCAGCGTACCGTCGTCCAACGCCTGAAAAGACAGTGCGTCGTCGAAGTCCTTGGCATCGGCGGGGTCTATCGTAAAAGTGAATACGCCGCGCATATCGCGACGGCGTAATATCTCCTCTGCTGTTATTTGATTATCCATGATTAGAACGCTACGCTGTTGGAACGCTGCGCTGTTAGAAGTTGGAACGCTGCGCTGTTAGACTGATTAGCAACTCTCGAATTGGCGCAGGAAACGCACATCGTTCTCCGAGAACAGACGCAAGTCCTTCACACGGTATTTCAAGTTCGTGATACGCTCTATACCCATGCCCAATGCGTACCCCGAGTACACCTTGGAGTCTATGCCGCACGCTTCCAACACATTCGGGTCAACCATTCCGCAGCCCAATATCTCGACCCAACCCGTTCCCTTACAGAACGAGCAACCCTTACCACCACAAAGGTCGCACGAGATATCCATCTCCGCCGACGGCTCCGTGAAGGGGAAATACGAGGGACGAAGGCGTATCTTTGTTTCCGGACCGAACATCTCCTTGGCGAAGTAAAGCAACACCTCGCGCAAGTCTGCAAACGACACATTCTTATCGACATACAGCCCCTCCACCTGGTGGAAGAAGCAGTGCGCACGCGCTGAAATAGCCTCGTTGCGATAGACACGACCGGGGCAAAGGACACGGATAGGCGGCTTCTGGCTCAACATAACACGCGTCTGCACACTACTCGTATGCGAACGGAGCAGCACATCGGTCGGCTTCTGCACGCCTACCTCTTTCTCTATAAAGAATGTATCCTGCATATCGCGTGCGGGATGCTCCGGCGCGAAGTTCAGCAGACCATACACATGGCGGTCATCCTCCACCTCGGGGCCGTCCGCTACCGTAAAGCCGATACGAGAGAAGATGTCAATTATCTCCTCACGCACCAACGAGAGCGGGTGGCGTGTACCCAACTCAATAGGGTCAGGCGTACGGGTTAAGTCCTGCTTATCCTGCTCGGCACGCAACGCCTCGAACTGCTCACGCAACTCATTGATACGCGATTCCGCCTGCCCACGCAGAGCATTGAGGGCTTGTCCGAGTTCCTTTTTCTCCTCCTTGGGCACCTCACGGAACTCATTAAAAAGTTCCGTAATCTCCCCTTTCTTACTCAGGTACTTAATACGAAGCGCCTCTAATTCATCGGCATTAGCGGCTTTCATGTCTGCCACTTGCTCGAGCAAGTTCTGTATGCGTTCTTTCATTGCCATAGCACTGATATACTAAAAATCGCACAAAGGTACTATAATTTTTCGGAATATACAAATTAAAAACAGCAGGCGAAATTTTGAGGAGGGTGTTTGGTGGTGGGGTTGGTGCTTTTTGAGGTCTTAGAAAGGCGGCTTCGAATCGGCTTACAAATAGGGCGAAAATATAGTTATGTTATACTAATGCTTCGGTTATGCTTCGGTTATGTATCGGTTATCTTATAGAGAGGGTGGCTGTTGAGGCAGGGACAACCGGCGTGTCGCCGGGGACAACAATTGACATAAAAAGCATATTTGAACTATATGTGAGCCTATTTGTCTATAAAAAAAAGAAACAAATACACGAAAAATTATATCAAATAGATTCAAATATAAGGGC
>CAVFIY010000096.1:0-7069 GCA_963622435.1 Bacteroides uniformis
CCGCCGCGGGTGGGGACACCCACGCCCCCAGGCTGCCGGATGTGCATAGTGCATAGTACATAGTGCATAATACATCGTCCGCAGCGCATAGTGCATGATACATAGTCCATGCCGCATACTACAAAAGAGGCTGCCTACTTGTGATAGACAGCCTCTTTGTAATTATGTGTTTTCTTATGTGTATGGGGCTTTCACTATTGCGAGTGTGTCCCCCACCACAGCGAATAGCCTTTATTCCATTACCACGCCTTGTGCGTTGTAGCGGATGCCGTCGCGGGTGATGACGAGGATGCCGTTCTCGAGGGTCTTCGTGGCGGTCTTTGCAGACTCGGCAGCGTCAATGGCTGTTGCCGAATCTTTCACGAAGTTGGCTTGGAGCGCAATGTCGTCTGTTACCTTGAAGGTGTATTTTGCGTCTTTGCTAACCTCTTCTTTCGTGTCTGCGTTTGTCCAGTTTACGAATTTGTAACCCGTGTTGGGCTTTGCAGTGAGAGTAAGTTCTGTGCCGGATGCTACATACTCTGCGGGAACGCCCTCTACTGTCCCCATAGTCTTATCGTTTATGTCAACTATCACTACATAGGTGGCAACAAAGTTGGCAGTGTAGGTAACATCTCCTGTCACAGTGAATGTATATTCATCGTTAGTGCTTACCTCTTTGCCGTCTGCATCAGTCCACTTTACAAACAGGTGGTTCTTTTCTGGTATCGCATTGAGGGTTACTTCTGTGTTCTCTGCATAACTGCCTTCGCCGATAGCAATGCCCATAGTCTCATCGTTGGCAGTGGCGGTTACATCATAGAACAGCACATAGTCGGTTACTGCCTTCAAACCTTCTCTCGAGTAGTAAGCCTCTAATGAGCCATACAGATATACTTTGTGCGAAAGCAATGCTGCATTGTCTTTGAGATTGAGATTCTTTTGGGGAGTTGTTCCGTTGCTCAACTGAACAGGAATAAAGGTCTCGCTCTTATCTGCAGTACTTGCATCGCTGAGTGCTAGAACGGTTGCAGAATACTCATCGGTTATCGTTGCTGCTGCGCCACTACCACTTACACTACCTACCATATAGCCTGCCACCCAAGCCTGTTTGCTGGTATTACCAAGTTTCACTACATCAGCCACCGTGAAAGGCTTCTCTTTTGTTCCCTCACCGGTTGTGGTAACAGCCGTTGCAGAAAGTGTTACCTCTTTGGTCGTTTCTCCGGAGGTTAAAGTCAGTCTATCGCTTACAGCACCCTCGGCAGTTGCTTTCACGCCAATAGTCAGCGTGCCACCCGCTGCAGTCAAAGTGCCGATAACGGTAAAGTTGGTTCCTGTTGCCAAGGTAGCCGTGATAGCCTCGGTGAGGTTCTCGCCTACGATGGTTAGTTCTTTACTGTCTGCCACACCTATGACTACTGTGCCAAAATCTACATCCGTGCAAGCAATACCCGGCTCAGTGGTGGCGGTTTTTATATATGTAATGCGGATAGCAGTGGGCTGGAGTTGCGTATATTGTGTTTTTGCATTTGCAGAGTTTTGAATATAAATTATCTTTTCTCCTGCTGTGTTGGTTGTTGTAAACTTGTGCGTGCCGTTCGACGCTGTTGCTATTGTGCGGGTAATAGCATCGGTGTTATCCGTTACTTCATTGTCGCTAATTGTTGTACCTGCTGTAATGTCCGACCCGCGATTCGTTGTTCTATATGTAATCTCAATGCCCGTAATAGTGTAGTTTTCTTTACAGACAAAAGACAGGATGTGTCCTTTATACAAACGCGGGAGAGCAATGTAAGATTTATTTACAGCAGTTCCACTATTCCCCTGAAGTTGGGTAATAGTAATGTTGCCGTTGGCTGCCGTCCATGTAATATGGTCGGTGGTATGTTTCCCGTTTTCTAACTCGACAGACTCTGTTTCCGCAAAGGACATCACCGCCACAAGTAGTGCGGTTAAGAAGATAGATAATCTTTTCATAATAGATTGAGTTTTTATTGGTTATTATTGAGTTTTTTATTGACTGCGTGTTGAGTTCGTTTGTAGAATGGTGTGGTTGGACGGTGGAGTTGAATGCGGGCGGGGAATGGAGAGGTTGGGAATGGGGTTTGCGTCTGCGGCGGTGGGGTTAGAAATATGTTGCGCTTTTGTGGCGGTGGGGTAGAGAATGTATTTTGCGGTTACTGTGGTGGGGTAGGGTAGGGGTTGGAGGGAACAGAGTGTGGGTTGGAGAGTGTGTGGTGGGGTCTTGCGCTGTTTTTAGCAGGTTTTTCGGTGTTTTTTACACCTTTCTCGAGAGTTTTTGCGGTGTGCGTGGGCTTTTCCTCTGCGTGGTGCGGTGTTGGTTCTATTTTACATAACCTCTATTCGGCAAGAGCGTTTTCTCCTATTTATTTCCCGATATTTGAGGGCTATTTGCCCTTTTGTTTGTTCCTTTGTTTGTTCCTTTATTTGTCCTTTTATTTGTCCTTTTCTTTGCTTCTATTTGAATAATTTTTCGTGTATTTGGAGTATGTCGTTTTAGACAAATATGGTCAGATAGTATTCAAATATAGTAGTCTGCTGTTTGTGAACCGTGTCGTTTGTGGACGGACGGTTATCGCCGTATTGCCACTGATTATTCATAAAGGTTGTTTCTGTTTTATCTACGGACGATGCACATCTAGCAGCCTGGGGGCGTGGGTGTCCCCACCCGCGGCGGCTCGTTAGAGCCGGTTGACTATACTGTGTCCCTAATAGTTCTCGGCTTTTTGTTTTAATTTATGTCCCTACGGCGCAGCCGTCCGTTCCAAGTAGAGTTCCCTGTGACTTCCCTGTGGTTACCCTGATGTTACCCTGTTGTTAGCACCTGCCTGTGTGTAATAAAAGAGAAGACGCTCTGCCACACATAGGGAGGTGGCAAGAGCGTCTTGTAGTATTCAGTCGGTTAGGCACATAGAGGCAGGGACTATGCAGTTTGGTAGCAAGTAGCCGCCGAAAGTAAACATAACCGATTGGGAGGATGTCAATATGTAGTAGTCTGTAGGGTACATATCGTTTTTCAAACACGGTGCAAAGGTACGCCTAATTATTCATATATGCAAGTACTTTTCTGTATATTTTCTTTTCTGCGGCATTTTTCACGAAAATATAACAATTTGGGGTGTTTCCCCCGCCTGCGGCGAGGGCGTTTCCTGCTCGCTTGCGTGTACTTGTTTCCTGTTCGCTGCGCGTATTCTTGTTTCCTGTTCGGTGCGGGTGTGTTGGTTTCCTGCTCGCTGCGCTCACGAAAAAGGGAAGAAAACGAGGTATATTCTTTGTTTTCTTCTATTTTTCTTGCCGCGTAGCGGCATAGGAGATTTTGGTTTCCTGCTTGGGGACACCCACGCCCCCAGGCTGCTGGATGTGCATATGTATTAGTTTCCTGCTCGCTGCGCTCACGAAAAAGGGAAGAAAACAGAGTGGCTTTGTTTATTTTCTTCTATTTTTCTTGCCGCGTAGCGGCATAGGACATCCTTCCCTCCCCGCGTAGCGGCATAGGACACCCCCGCTGTCCCTCACTCCAGCACCTGCTCGGGGTAGAAGAGGAGTGTATCAGGGAAGAGCGGGAGGGGGCTTGCTTGCGGCGGGTTCTTGAGGAAGAGAGCGAAATGCACCTGCTGTCCTCGTTTGACAAAGGGTAGGGCGGGGGCGATGTTGCGCAGTCGGCGCAGCAGGCGGAGTGCGTCCTCTTTGTTCGTCCATTTGCACTCGCCGATAAGGATGTGCTTCTTGTCGAGCGACTCGGCGACCACATCTAACTCTATCATCTCGCTCTGCCCCGTTGCGGGGTTCTGCACTTTCCCCCACCAACGAGAGGCGGCTTTGTAAATGGGTTCGCCTATTTGGTTGCCGCTGACATATTGGCGGCAGAGATACTCCCAGGTCTCGCCCACGAATTGGGGGAACTGACTCCGTATGACCTCCTCTACAATAGTGTACCGCCCCAGTTCCAGTAGAGAGTTGTAGGACATGACGAAGCGGTAGTAGAACTGCAGGAGGTTGTCGTTGATGCGGTAGAGGCTTTTCTTGGTGTTCTTCTCGTCTTCGCCGAAAGGCACTTCGCGGCGTATGTAGCCCAATTCGCGCAGGTTGCTCAACGGTTCGGAGAGCGCACTCGCCTCTTTTCCTGCCCGTGAGGCTATCTCTGCCAGGCGATTGGCTCCCTCGGCGATGATAGAGAGCAGGGTGGAGGTCTGCACGGTGTCGCGCATATCGTCTCGGAGTAGGCGCAGCGGCTCTTCGTGCAGTATGCCTTGTGGCGAGAGAAGCAGTTGGCGTATGGCGGTCTCACGGTCGGGGTAGTCGCAGCGCAACTCCCAGTAACGGGGGATACCGCCCCAGACGCTGAACTCTTCCACGGCGGATTGCGCATCGCAGGGCAGTGCCTCTTGCAGGTAACGGGCGGGGATAGGTGCAAGGCGCATTATCTCGTTGGCTAATCCGTAGAGCGGTTCTCGCTTGTTGAGTACATAGCCCTGCATAAGTTGCTGCGACGACCCGCAGATGATGAGGTCGAACCGTAACTGCTTGCTGTTGAGCAGTTTCTGCAGAATGGACGGCAGGGCGGGGCTGCTCTTGACCATATAGGGGAACTCGTCCAAGCAGAGTACGAGGCGGCGGTCGAGTTGACGGTTGAGTGCCACGAAGAGGGTCTCCCAATCGGGGTAGATGACTTTGTCGAATCCGTCTATCTGTGCAGCGATGGCTTTGGCAAGTTGGCTGCGTTGGTGTACCTCGCCGGTCTGGTCGCTGAGGAAATAGATGTCTCGATTCTCCCAGTCAAGTATATGCTTGATAAGGGTGGACTTGCCGATTCGGCGTCTTCCGTAGAGGACGAGGAACTGCGGCTGTTCGCGCTGCAGGGCAGTCTGCAGCCGCGCGATGTCCATATCTCGGTCTAAGAATTGCATAGGCGGTGTGTGTTGAATTAGTGTTGTAGGGGTGGTTGGTGGTGGGTGTTTTTTTTTTTTGGGGGGGGTGTAATGGTCTTTTCGGAATAGTCGTGAGTGTTATTGCGTTGTTGGTGTGTGTGGGTAGGGGCGTTTCGGTGCGTGTGGAGTGGCTTTGTGTGAAGATTATAGTTCTGCACTATTATAGTTCTGCACTATAATCTGTATCTTATTGTAAATCACGCCGCAAAGGTACATCTTTTCTGCCGATTGCGCAAGACTTGTGTGCGTTTTTACTCCATTTGGCAGATTTTTGTTACTCCACTTGGCACTTTTTTATTACTCCATTTGGCAGCAGGCATAGTTTCCTGCTCGCTGCGCGGGTGTGTTGGTTTCCTGCTCGCTGCGCTCACGAAAAAGGGAGGAAAACAGAGTGGCTTTGTTTTCTTCTATTTTTCTTGCCGCGCGGCATAGGAGATTTTTGTTTCCTGCTCGCTGCGCTCACGAAAAAGGGAAGAAAACGAGGTATATTCTTTGTTTTCTTCTATTTTTCTTGCCGCTTGCGGCATAGGAGATTTTGGGTTCTGCTTGGGGACACCCACGCCCCCAGGCTGCTGGATATGCATATGTGTTAGTTTCCTGCTCGCTGCGCTCACGAGAAATAAAGGAAATTAATGAAGTTGTTTCTTTTATTTCTTTCATTTCTCTTGCCGCGTAGCGGCATAGGAGATTTGGGTTTCTACCTGGGGGCGTGCGGGTGTATTTGCCTCCTGCTCGCTGCGCTCACGAGAAAGGAAAGAAAACGAGGTGGCTTTGTTTGTTTTCTTCTATTTTTCTTGCCGCATAGCGGCATAGGAGATTTGGGGTTCTATCTGGGGACACCCACGCCCCCAGGCGGCGAATTTAGTTGGCTTGCTTTGAGTATCTCCTCATATATATTGTGTGTTTCCTTATATATAAGGTATAGGGAAAGTGGCGGGAGTACATGTTTCTTGGCTTGAGCCTGGCTTGAGGTTGGCTTAGCCCTGGCTTGAGAAAGGGAGAAATTAGGGATTTTTAGCCTTTCGGTGGGGCTACTCAAACGGCAAGTGCCTATATAACAGGTAGATACGATTGACGGGAAATAGGGGTTAGAGAAATTTGATGTACTAGGGAGGGGTAATAGGTGGTATAGGCGATATGGGCTAGATAGTCTAGATAGTCTAGATAGTCTAGATAGTCTAGATAGTCTAGGGAATCTAGAGGTACTAAGGGACAGTTTTGTGATAATTATATAACTCTCCCGTTTTTGTGTTTTTATGATAATTGACGGCAATACGCCGCAGGCGTCCGTTCCAAAGGAATTGTTGTCTCCGGCGACACGCCGGTTGTCCGTGGCGACACGCCACTATTTGGATAATTTTTCGTGTATTTGGAGAATAATTATTCTTTGTTCTTTATGTCAATTCGTGTCAATACGCCGTAGGCGTCCGTTCCAAAGTTTTGATGCGGTTGCCCTGTTGCGCATTGCTCCAAAACACGACCATTGAAAATCAATCACTTACAAAGAAAATGCGAAAAAGTTGCAGAATTATTTGGTCAGTTCAAAAAAACGCCGTACCTTTGCACCCGCTTTTGAGAAATAAGCGTATTTCTCTTTTCCGCCGCAAGGTGCTAAAATTCAGAATCGCCGTTCTTCGGGGTTCTAATTTTTTTGCGCCTTTCGCAAGAAAACAAGTTGAAACACTTGAAAACAGTAATGCTGACCACTCAGAACACAAACACTGAAAATCAGCCGATTACAAAGAAAATTCGAAAAAGTTACTCAAAAATTTGGTCAGTCCAAAAATAAGCAGTACCTTTGCACTCGATTTCGCGCTCAAACTAAAATGAGCCTCCGAACAACACGAGCAGACGCTCGGTGATCTTTGAAATTTTGAAGCAATTAGATGTAGTACAAGACGAGACTAATTCGACGCGAAAGCGGCAGAATTAGAAACTCGAATCGAAGATGTGAATAACATCTTCAGGGAAAGATACAAAACAATACATTATGCATTTAGCATTATGAATTGTGCATTGTAACATAAGTTCCCGTCAATATAAGTACACAGTAAAGTTGGAAGTTCTGAGCAAGGAAATAATTATTTTACAACGAAGAGTTTGATCCTGGCTCAGGATGAACGCTAGCGACAGGCCTA
>CAVFIY010000097.1:0-7026 GCA_963622435.1 Bacteroides uniformis
AGAAGTTAGAACGCCTGCGGCTGTTAGAAGTTAGAACGCCTGCGGCTGTTAGAAGTTAGAACGCTTTACGGCTGTTAGATGTTAGAACGCTACGCTGTTAGATGTTAGAACGCCTGCGGCTGTTAGAGGTTAGACCGCTACGCTGTTAGATGTTAGACCGCCTGCGGCTGTTAGATGTTAGACTACTGACACATAGAGAAGCATTTAATTCTTAATTCATAATTCATCATTCTTAATTAAAATGAGGTATGAATGTTTATTGTCCGGTTTGCCGGAGTTGAAAGCGGGTGCTGATGCGCCTATCTCGACGGAGGCGTTGCTCGTTCAGTTGGACGAGACGCTGTCGGATAAGGATAAGCAACTGCTGGCGTTGCTCCGTAAGAAGAGCGATGCGCAGGACATCACCGACCGGATTGATCAATACGACGACACGCCGGTTGGGCAACCCGATTGGTGGGAGGACGCACGGCAGCACCTGTCGGAAGCGGACTTACGCACGCAACTGCTCTACGAAGACGGGCTGCACTGCAGTAACAAGTTCCTTCGTTCGTGGTATGCCTATAATCGGGATATGAACAATGTCCTGGTGGCAACGATATGTCGCAAGCACGGTTTTGATGTCACGCGGATGATTGTCGGGCGTGGTGCCGTGGCAGACATCCTGCGCAAGAACCTGCCCCAGAAAGACTTCGGGTTGAGCGGCGTGCCGGACGATGTGCAGGATATCATGTCGCTAGTCGAGGTGGATAACCTGATGGAGCGTGAGAAACGCATGGACGCACTTCGCTTCCGTTGGCTGGATAACGCAACGCTGTTCATTGATTTCTCTATCGAGAATGTGCTAGCGTACTACCTGCAAGTGGAGATGCTCAACCGTTGGTCGGTACTGACCGTGGAACAGGGCGAGAAAGTATTCCGCGAACTGGTGGCGGATATGAAGAAAGGAATCTCGCTAGACAATGTGTAATGTGTAATGTGTAATTGCACGGGGCTTTCTTTTTATAAAAGAATGAGTGGTAGTACGCGTAGCGTCTGTTTACAAGGAAATTATTGCTCTGCGGGAGCACCCGCCGACACGCCGGCGTTCAAAAAAAGTAACAACGAAAAATACGATACAAATATATGACAACAGGAAAAGTAAAAGGTATAATCTCCAACTTGGTGACGGTAGCCGTTGACGGACCCGTCGCACAGGGAGAGATATGCTACATCTCGATTGGTAATGTGAAACTGATGGCGGAGGTCATCAAAGTGGTAGGCTCCAATGTCTATGCACAGGTGTTCGAGAGTACCCGTGGCTTGAAGGTAGGCAATACCGTTGAGTTCACAGGACACCGATTGGAGGTAACGCTCGGTCCGGGTCTGCTGAGCCGTAACTACGATGGCTTGCAGAACGACTTGGACAAACTGACGGGTGTGTTCTTGAAGCGCGGAGAGTATAATTTCCCGCTCGATAAAGAGAAACTGTGGAAGTTCGAACCTATTGCCAAGGTGGGCGACAAGGTCGAAGCCGCATCGTGGCTCGGTGAGGTGGACGAGAACCACCAACCGCATAAGATTATGGTGCCTTTCGTCTTCGAGGGGACTTATACCGTCAAGAGCATCGCCCCCGCAGGGGAGTACAAGATACTCGACACCATGGCAGTGCTGACCGACGAGGAGGGCATCGACCACGAGGTGACGATGGTGCAGAAATGGCCGGTTAAACAAGCCATTCTGGCGTATAAGAGCAAACCGCGTCCCTTCAAGTTGTTGGAGACGGGCGTGCGTACCATAGACACGGCAAACCCTATCTGCGAGGGCGGTACGGGCTTTATTCCCGGTCCTTTCGGTACGGGTAAGACAGTGCTTCAACACGCCATATCCAAGCAGGCAGAGGCAGACATTGTGATTATCGCCGCCTGCGGTGAGCGTGCCAACGAGGTAGTGGAGACTTTTACGGAGTTCCCCGAGTTGGAAGACCCGCATACGGGACGCAAACTGATGGAGCGTACCATCATCATCGCCAATACATCGAATATGCCTGTCGCATCGCGTGAAGCATCCGTCTATACTTCGATGACTATCGCCGAGTACTACCGTTCGATGGGGCTGCGCGTACTGTTGATGGCGGACTCCACGAGCCGTTGGGCACAAGCCCTGCGTGAGATGTCTAACCGTCTGGAGGAATTGCCCGGACAGGACGCTTTCCCGATGGACTTGTCTGCTATCATCGGTGCTTTCTACGCACGGGCAGGCTATGTCTATCTCAACAACGGCAAGACGGGTTCTGTCACTTTCTTGGGTACGGTGTCGCCGGCAGGTGGTAACCTCAAAGAGCCGGTTACAGAGGGTACGAAGAAAGTCGCTCGTTGCTTCTATGCCTTGGAGCAGGCGCGTGCCGACCGTAAGCGTTACCCGGCAGTCAACCCGATTGAGTCCTACTCCAAGTATGTGGAGTACCCCGAGTTCGAAGAGTATATATCCAACCTGATAGACGAACAATGGCTGGGTAAGGTTAACGATATGAAAACCTACTTGCAACGCGGTAAGGAGATACAGGAGCAAATCAACATCTTGGGTGATGACGGTGTACCCGTAGATTACCACGAGGAGTTCTGGAAGTCGGAGGTAATCGACTATGTCATCCTGCAGCAGGACGCATTCGATAAGATAGATGCCGTTTGCCCGTTGGAGCGCCAACAGTATATGCTCAACTTGGTCATGGACATCTGCAAGTACGACTATGATTTCCAAAACTTCTTGGAGGTCAGTGAGTACTTTAAGAAGGTGATTAACCTCTGCAAGCAGATGAACTACAGCGAGTTCCACTCCGCCGAGTTTGAGGACTACCAGCAAAAACTCAACGCTCTGCTCGCCGAGAAACAAATCAAAGCATAGGCACACACCGCTGTCGCAAAAAGGCATACAAGTCCTTAATATAAGGAACAGCAGTCCTAAATATATACGGAATAAAAATCCCCGATAATGGTATTGGTAGATGAATAAGTCGCACGACATAGACGAACAGAGTCTGCAGAACGCCTATCGGCTGTATGAGTCGGGCGATGTGAACCGCATTGAAGTGGGGACTACCCAAGGGCTGCAACAGATACACCGCTATCTCTTTGACGGGCTGTACACCTTTGCGGGGCAAATCCGCGAGCGCAATATATCCAAAGGCGGTTTCCGCTTTGCCAATTGCCTGTACTTGCAACCGGCGTTAGAGGCTATCGAGAAAATGCCCGACAGCACTTTCGAGGAGATAGTCGCCAAGTATGTGGAAATGAATGTGGCACACCCTTTTATGGAGGGCAACGGTCGTGCCACCCGTATTTGGCTCGACTTACTGCTCAAACGCCGACTCGGCAAAGTAGTGGATTGGCAGTATGTGGACAAAGACCTCTATTTGCAAGCTATGGAGCGTAGCCCTATTAATGACTTGGAACTGCGGGTACTGCTCTCCGAGCATCTGACCAACCAAACAACCAATCGCGAAGTACTGTTCAAAGGTATTGAGCAATCCTACTACTACGAGGGCTATCAAAAAGGGTAAATGCAAGGCGGATACAATGAGGATACAAGGAGGATACAATAGGAATACGCCTATGCGTATCGTATGTGAACAAGCGGATTAACAATAGAATAAATAGAAATAATATATGGCAAAAGCATTTCAAAAGATTTACACCCAAGTAACGGCGATTACCAAGGCGACTCTGTCGCTGAAAGCCGATGGGGTGGGTAACGACGAATTGGCTACCGTTAACGGCAAGTTGGCTCAGGTCGTTAAGATTATGGGGGACGAGGTGACGCTGCAGGTGTTCCAAGGTACGGAGGGAATCCCTACCAACGCCGAGGTGGTGTTCCTTGGCAAAGCCCCGTCCTTGCGTGTGAGTGACCAATTGGCAGGGCGTTTCTTCAATGCATACGGAGAGCCTATCGACGGCGGACCTGCCGTCGAGGGAGAGGAAGTGGAGATTGGCGGTCCGAGTGTGAACCCCGTACGCCGTAAGCAACCGTCGGAGTTGATTGCAACGGGTATTGCAGGTATCGACTTGAACAATACCCTTGTCTCGGGGCAGAAGATACCTTTCTTCGCCGACCCCGACCAACCGTACAACCAAGTGATGGCGAATGTGGCACTGCGTGCCGAGGCAGACAAAATTATCTTGGGCGGTATGGGTTTGACCAACGACGACTACCTCTACTTCAAAAATGTGTTCTCCAATGCGGGCGTGCTGGATCGTATCGTGTCCTTTGTCAACACCACGGAGAACCCGCCTGTAGAGCGTCTGCTTATCCCCGATATGGCACTGACGGCAGCCGAGTACTTTGCTGTGCAGAAACACGAGAAAGTCCTGGTGCTGCTGACGGATATGACGCTGTATGCAGATGCGTTGGCGATAGTCAGCAACCGTATGGATCAGATTCCGTCGAAGGACTCTATGCCGGGTTCGCTCTACTCCGACTTGGCAAAGATATACGAGAAAGCCGTTCAGTTCCCCGAGGAAGCAGGCGGCGGTTCTATCACGATTATCGCCGTAACCACACTGTCCGGCGGAGATATTACCCACGCTATTCCGGATAACACGGGTTATATCACAGAGGGACAGTTGTACTTGCGTCGTGACTCCGACATCGGAAAAGTCATTGTTGACCCGTTCCGTTCGCTCTCGCGTCTGAAACAGTTGGTAGCAGGCAAGAAGACCCGCGAAGACCATCCGCAGGTAATGAACGCCGCCGTTCGTCTGTATGCCGACGCTGCCAATGCCAAGACAAAGAAGGAGAATGGTTTCGACTTGACCGACTACGACGAGCGTTGCTTGGCATTCGCCAAAGACTACTCGCGTGAGATATTGGCGATAGATGTCAATATCAACACCACGCAGATGTTGGATGTGGCATGGGAACTATTTGCTAAATACTTCAAACCCGAAGAGGTCAACATCAAACAAGCCCTTGTCGATAAGTATTGGAAATAATTCCGCTGAAAATACGCAAAGCGAAAATGGCTATAACATTTCAATATAATAAGACATCACTGCAAGGGCTTGAGAAGAATCTCAAGATGCGGCAACGCACTCTTCCTACGCTTCAGAGCAAAGAGTCTGCTTTACGGCTCGAGGTGAAGAAAGCGAAGAAAGAGATAGCCGAACTCGACGAGGAAGTCGACCGCCGTATCAAGGATTACGACCAGATGCTGGCGCTTTGGGGAGAGTTTGATACGAGCCTCATCCATGTGGACGATGTACGCATGTCGGTTAAGAAGATAGCCGGCGTCCGCATCCCTGTGTTGGAGGAGGTAGTCTATTCTACCAAGGAGTTCAGTCTGTTCTCCAGCCCGAAATGGTTTGCCGACGGTTTTGAGCAACTCAAAGCCATTGCCGATGTGGGTATCCGACAAGAGTTCGTTCGCTGCAAGGTGGATTTGTTGGAGTACGCCCGCAAGAAAACCACGCAGAAAGTAAATCTTTTCGAGAAGGTGCAAATCCCCGGCTACGAGGACGCCATCCGAAAGATTAAACGATTTATGGAAGACGAGGAGAATCTTTCTAAATCAAGTCAGAAGATCGTAAAAGCCAAGCGTGAGGCGGAAGCCCGTGCGGCAGAAGAAGCAAGAAAGGAGGCGGCGGTATGATAAGCAAAATGAAGAAGTACACCTTCTTGGTGTTCCACCGCGACTACGAGGCTTTTCTTGAGCAACTGCGTACGCTTGGTGTGGTACATATCACCGAGAAAGGCGAGGGGCAGGCAGACGACCCGAAACTGCAAGAGTTGTTGCAGCATGCGGACTCGCTGCGTAAGACCATTGCCAACGGTGCCCCCGACCAATTGCTGCAGGAGCGTGCCAATATCGTGCAGCGTATCGCCACCACCAAGAAAGAGGCGGAGCGTATGCAGGCGTGGGGGGCGTTCTCGCAGGAGCGGTTGCAGCAACTCCGTGACGCAGGCTACAGTCTTCGTTTCTACACTTGCTCCAAAAAGCAATTCCAAGCGGAGTGGGGTGTGGAGGTTACAGCTATCGGTTCAACCACCTATTTCGTTCAAGTGTCGAGCGCAGGTATGTCGGCAGTAGAGTTGCCGGATAACTGCCAAGAACAGACACTCAACGAGAAGTCCGCTACCGACTTGCAAAAGGACATCGAAGGACTGAACGGATTGCTTGTCGCACAAGATGCGCGTATCGCCTTGTGGGCAAAGGAGAACATCCCGCAACTGAAAGAAGAACTGCAAGCAACGCTCCAACAGATTGACTGGCAGCGTGTAACACTCAGTACGGACACTATTGCAGAGGGTAGTCTGAAACTCTTGGAGGGATTCTGTCCAGTCGATAAGGAGGCAGAACTCAACCAACTGCTCGAGCGGCAGGGTATCTATTACCAAGCCGAAGACCCGACGGAGGAAGACAATACGCCTATCAAATTGCACAACAACCGCTTTGCGCGTCTGTTCGAGGGCTTGACGGGAATGTACGGCTGGCCTACCTACGGTGAGTTCGACCCGACACCCATCTTGGCACCCTTCTTCTTACTGTTCTTTGCGCTGTGTATGGGCGATGCCGGTTATGGCTTACTGCTCATCCTCATCGGCGTACTGATCACCAAAGGCAAACTCAAGATTGATATGTTCGACGGGCAAGGACCTCTCATCACCGTCTTGGGCGTAGGCACTGCAGTCGTCGGTTTCTTCCTTGGGTCATTCTTCGGTATCGACCTCTATTCCGTATCGTGGATGCCCGAAGCACTCAAATCGGTGATGGTTAAGGGTAATGTCGAGGTCTTTGGCTCCAAGTATGACATCCAGATGGTGATGGCACTGTGCATAGGTGTCTTCCATATCTGTCTGGCAATGGTGGTAAAGGCTATCTGCTATACCAAACGCTTCGGGTGGAAAGAGAACCTATCCACATGGGGATGGCTCTTGCTTATTCTCGGGAGTATTGCCGTAGGTATATTCTCGTTGATGAACTGGGTATCTCCCGCAGCCGCAGAGTGGGCATTGATAGGTATCGGAGCAGTGTCGGCATTGGGTATCTTCCTCTTC
>CAVFIY010000098.1:0-7018 GCA_963622435.1 Bacteroides uniformis
CCGCAATGATTCTTGCTCCCGGCAGTTTCAGGGCAATCTGACATACTCTCTGATAACCCTCCAGAAGCAACGCCGTTCCTTTCAGAACCATCATCGTGTAGATAAAATCGTAGCAACAATAGATGCGTTCTATCATCGAAAAACGGTGTTCGTACTGCGTTGTTTCGATGTTTTTCCATATAATACATCTGCCGTAGATAAGTCCGTCGTCCCCTTTGGCAACGAGCATCTTGGCACCTGCAAAATTGTGGTAGAAATCTGCCGCGCGCTTGGCGGTCTCTTCGTAACGCATGCAACTGTGATGCAAGGTGCAACTCATGTCCGAGTTCTGACGGATATTCGGATAGTTTTCTGCATTGTATGCCTGCTCCATGCTTTGTTCGCTGCTGATCAGTTCGAGATGTATCTTGGCGGTGCAACCGATGGCACTCACGAAATAGGTGATGTCGTCGCTGCTGTAATCCATCAGCCCGAACTGCTCGGCGAAATTCAATGCCGATATCTCGCAACGGTTATGCTTGAGCCACTGAGCATCCTCTCTGCCCAAATCGGGGAAGTTCGGATTCGCAATGTCTTTGTTGCAACAGGTGATTTTGATTTGATAGACCCCTACACCACCATCGTCACTCGTTGTTCGCTTACGCACCGAAGTGAAATAGTTGGCATGGGAATTGGTTGTCTTGCCTTCGGCTACTGCTTTCAGTACCTCTTTGGCTACTACGCTACCATTGGCGGCGGCTGTTCTTAGACGCTTTTTCAGGTCGTTGTGAATCACTAAAGTTTTCATCGTTTTCTTTTTGTTGAATGGTTAGTAAATGAATTTTTGTCCTTTGCTTATAAATGGCGAACGCCCCAACCTTTCGGTCGGAGCGTTCAGCATTTGTAGAATGGTTTTAGTCGGTTGTTTGGTAGTAATAGGTTAAATCGTTTCCTTTTAGATTCGCTACTGCGTACCGGTCGGTTTGCCGCCATAGGCGGTCGTACAACTCGGCTAACTTGTCGTTGTGGTGGTAGTGTTGCCAAATCTTGTGGTTCAGCACCAACACCAATTCGGTGAGATAGACGGCATTGCCTTTCCAATCGGCAAAGGCGCGATTGTAGGTGTCTTGCACGGCACTTTCACTGAACCGGTCGGCAATACTAAAGTCCATCCAAAAGGTTGTTTTTGGCTCGTAGCCACACAACTCGGTGATGTTCCATACAGGGAGGCTTGCAAAGAATGCATTGATAGTCTCCGTACTTTCTTGTTTTTCTTTCATTTGATTGAAAATTTGATGGTTAAACAATATGTTGATTGTCTTAATAGCCATATTCTGCCAAGCGCAGCATCTCTTGGAGTTCTTGACGATAGACCATGAGCATGAGCCGCTCGTTCTCTTTCTCAAAGAAGCGTTTTCTTTGAAGTTCTTGATTTTCTTTTCTCGTTTTCATTTTGTCATACACTGATGAGTGTCGTGCGCAACCTTTACATGTTTATTTTTCTTTCAAACAAATCTATTCTTTTATGGGTCTGCTTGTCCGATTTATACTGCATTCCTACTCCAAGTGGAAGATACAGAAACCAAAAGCAGCCATGAAAAATACGACCTGCAAGGTGGAGATTTTTCAGAGTCTTTTGGTGTATCGTAAACTTGGAGTATCTTCGCAGTATAAATTGGCTTGCAGACCCTCCCACCGCTCCCAAATCGCGCTCCGCACAAAGTGGGAGCGCATTTCTGTGGTCGGATACGAATATGAAAATGACCTATTCAGGTCGAAGGAATATGGAAGAATGGAAAACCAATGCATAAAAACAAAACAAGAGCAGCCGAATCGACTGCTCTTGTTCTTTTGTCCACATAGTGGTACTAATAGAATGGCATATCTATACTAGAATGGCGCATTTGTACTAGAATGGTGTGTTAGCACTTGGGGCGGCGGGGGCGGTGTAGTTTGCTTTGCGATAGGTGCCGCCATGGTAGTTACCACCCTTGTAGCCTCCCCTACCATAACCGCCTTGGCTATATCCTCCTCTGCGATAGCCACCGCTATTACTACCATATCGGCGAGTATAGGAACCACTGCGTTGCTGCTTGCGGGCGTCGGCTATGCGCTGAATGGCATCGGTGTATTTGAGTGCCACATACCCGAACTTCTTGCCACTCGGGAAAGTCTTCCAACGGGTGATGTACTGGTCTTTGTGCGCACGCACAATCTCTTTCTGCGTCTCGGTGGGCAGAATACGACGGCGCAGGTTGTTCATGTACTTGCACGCCGACACGACATCGTTGCTGCGATAAAGTCGGTCAACGACATACACATACAACTCATTGCCATGGCGCTTGCGCATTACTTTTACCACCTCGTAGGTGGCAAACGGTTTGCCATTCTTACTCGTACCCTTGATTTGGTACATTACATAGTCGTTCCACGACTGACAGGGTTTGATGTTCGGATTCTTGGAATCCACACGGAAGTTCTCCAACGGAGTGGTCTTCCCCTGACTTGCCTTCTTCAAGTCTAAACCTTTGATTACTTTCATACTGTTGATTTTTAGTCTGTTAAACTTATAGTTTCCAATTCTGCTCTTGCTGTTTGGTCACATGATATTTCTTGTAGATGAATCGTTTTACTCGGAGAAGGTTGATCACATCCTCTTGGTTGTACAGCAGCACGCGTGCGCGATGTTGTGGGTCGGTGTACCAATCACGATGTACATTGAAAATAGAGTTGTGCTTGTACCCCTCTGTTTCCCGATAGATACCTGCTTGATGTTCGTATTCGACCAACTTATGCGACCGGGCATTGGGTTCGAGTTGCTTTGTGGCGGCAAGCAGGTTGATGCAGTTGTAATGGCTGCGCAAGTCGATATGAAAGCACTTTTCCAACATGCCGATGTCGGGACCATAGAAATAGATATTGTCCACACCTCGGAATAGTTCTAACACTCTGTTGCGTGTGAGCAGGTTCTTGCCACGATACGGCAAACGGTAGAGGGTCTTGCCCATGTAGGTGTAATCGTTCTCGTCGTAGAGCCATCCCGTATGTTGCTCATCGAAGCAGTAGCCCAACAGATAGAACTTCTGCGGTTGTGTCAGCGAGTTCCACTCCCCATCGATGTAGACGCTTTTGGCGTTTGCCGGCTTATTGATAGACGGTGCTACATGGCGTGTGCCTTTCGTCGCCGCTCTCCTCTCGCACGACATCATCGGCGTAGTGCGTGGACGCCCCCGCCTGCGCTTGGTGGTGCGGGGTGTGTCGCCGGTGTCGAATAACCAATGATAGAGTCCCATGCTATTTTGCGTATTTGTCTTTGAGATGTTGCAAAAGTTGTTCGGTATGTGCTTTTTGCTCCTTCTGCGCTCGTTCTTCCTGAATTCCTTCTAACCAACTGTGGTCCTCTCTGCCCTCGCGGTAGAGGTGCATATTGGTGGATTTCAGTTCGTCGGGCAGCAGTTCATCGGCTTGGCGTTGCAGTTCCCTCACATCTGTTTTGGGCCGGATAGGTTTCTGCTCATCGTCCTTCCAATGAATAGTCATATAGGGATGATAACGCATACCCGCATCGTTGGGGTTGTGTATGCCCGACAAAGCGATCGTGCCGTCGCTCTCGAAATAGCGATAATATCGTTTCTCGATGCTCTTGACCTGATCGAGAACACACACGACCTTGTAGGCGAACGAATCGGCAAAGCGACGAGAGTAGTTCGTGAGGCAATACTTGTATTGCTCCTCGACGAACTGTCGAGATGTCATCTCGCCCGCCCGAATGATATACAACCAATCTTGGATGAACCGAAAGGCACATAGTTTGCGTTTCCGAGCGTCGCACCCTTTCTTTTCGAGCCACTGCAGTCGCTGCTGCTCGCTTTGCGTAAGTCCGCTGCCCGTATTTTTGCTCTGCCTGTTTTTGCTCTGCATATTTAGGCTTTGCGTATAGCGTGGATCTTTCCGGAGGTATTGCTCCAAAAAGGCTTTTATCGTCTGGGTATGGCAACGCTTTGGGTAGCACCAACACGCCAAGGTTACATCTTGCTGCAAGGCGAGTTGATAGATGTGGCGCAGGGAGTTCATAAAAGCAGCGTCGGTCTTCTCATGCACCTTACGGTCGAAGTACGCCTGAAATCGGTCGCACGACTCATTGCGTTTGTCCTCACTCGTTACACGAAACGGATTGCACAACACGGAGTGTCCTCTGTCGCAGCGCACCACAACGCCCTGCCGAAGGGTTGCCTCTTGTCCCTTATGTAGATTGCCGATGTAAATCATGTGTTGGTTATGGCTTTATGCGTTTAGGAGTTTAGTCGTTACATCAAGTCCCAGCCTGCATAGATGTCGGTCATCACGGGTGCGGAGCCGTTCTCGACAATAGCCATGGCGTAGGCTATACGACATAGTTTCTCCTTGTCGGTGACTGCAATCTTCGAGGTTACGGCATAGCCCGTTGTTTGGGCTACACGGGCGGCGTAGGTGGTCGGGTTGTTGCCGTCGGAGGCAGGTGCCCACTTGTTGACTATGGATTGTATGGTGTCGCAGCGGTACTTGCTGATATACGACCGGAGGTTCTTGAGGGCTGCCCTGAAACCATACGCCATTGAGGTGAACTGCTCGAATGCACCGTCGGTGTTCTCAGAAGCAGGGACTTTGCCCTTCCACTGGTTGGATGACATCCGCAGGTTCAATGGATTGTTGTTGCGGTAACCACGGGCGGACTGGTTGTAACTTGAGGAATGTTCGATATGCATATTCTCTCCTTTTGAAGCGGGGGCATTGCTTGGGTTGGTGCGGGTGAGGGTCTCTCGCAACTCGCGCATAACGATATAAATCACGACGCCGGCGACTATGCCTATCATCACCAAAGCGGCAATGCCGATTCCTAATGATTGCTTATTCAATTTCATACTTTCAGAAAGCGCACGACTACTCGCAGGACGATGGTTAGGGCGACAAGTGCCAATGCGACAATGCCTACCCAAAAGAAGAAGGACTGAGCGTGCGTCATCTCGTTGACTATCTTATCTCGATACTCCACCCGTGTGGTATAGGCGGGTATGGTTACGGTGTCGCACAGGCAGACGGTGTCGGTGCAGGTGCGCACCTGCAGGCGGTAGTGGTCCTCACACATAGCAGAGATAGTGGCAGAGGCGCCCGACGGTGTCTCGACCGTCAGGTCATTATCATGAGGGCGGCTCTGTTCCGGTGAGCAAGTGTCGGACGCCATGCCACGGAGGTCTGCTAAGGTGAAATCGATATATGCCGAATCTCCCCGCATCACTACCTGTTTGCTTACCACTAGACCGGTGTCGTGCTGCAGTTCGGGGTGGCAGGCTAAGAGTACGGCAAGCCGCTTCTGCGGGGCGCACCCGACGCAGAGGACTATAAGGAGGGGCACTATCGTTGTTTGCGTTGTTTTCGTAGTTGTGTTTATTAGTTGACTGTTTAGCGGGCTTCGCCCTGTTGAGTGTTGAGCGCAGTGGAGCGTTTTTTGGTTGAGGGGCGATGTTGCACTTTCTGTCGCAGCGTGCTGATCTCTTCTTGCATCTGGGCGAGTTTGGCTTTGAGCATGGCGTTCTCCTTGCGCAGTTCGACTATCTCGTCAATGAAACGGTCGTTCTTCTCGAGCAGATCGACGATACGCTCCTGCATGATGACAATATCGTCGTCGTGGCGCTTGTGCTTGGCAACGATGAAGGTTACGATAGTGGTCATCACACTGACTATCCAACCGCCTAATGCTATAATCTGTTCGGTCATTCTCCTAAAAGTGCTTTAAGTTTGACTAATTTGTCCTCATCCATATAAAGGAGTGTGTCTCCTATGAGTATGGTAAAAGCCTCTTTGCTAGACAACGATTGTTGCTTATCATGACACATATCGTACTTTTCCCAATCTGACCAACTGCCATCCATGTATGTACGCATGATAAATTTCCGGGTATTTATCCCAACGAATCCACCCACCATAACATATTGCACCACGATGCTATTCAAGCACTCCACACTCATGATGGAATCAGCTTTCTTTTCTTCGTGCAGCACATACAAGCCGGGAGTGAACACATCATCCACTTTGCCAATACTCTTAATAGAGTTGGTATTGGTTTTTTCGTCGTGTTCAATATCAAAAACCACATCGATTTCGCCTCTCAAACCTATACCATTCGTGCCGGTATTACCAGTAGCACCCTTGTCTCCTTTATCTCCCTTATCTCCTTTTTCACCCTTTTCTCCTTGAGGACCGGGAGTTAATTCTATGGCATTCATCATGTCGTCGATAGAACTCTTGGTATAAGAATCGGTAATACCATACCCGGCAAGCGTAGTCGAACGGTCTGCTTTGCAGGTAAGCAATGCCAGAACGAATACTCGAATGCGTTGCCAGAGTATGCCTAAATTGGTTTTATCTATTTGATGTATCTCTTCCATATCAAGTGGTTGTTCGGTAAGTTACTTCTATATTCGTCACACGCAGTTGCACTGTCGTTTCAGTACTGCTATTTTGTATGTATAATTGTGTCAGTCCTTGTTCATTGTTGGCTTGTATCACATGTTCTCCATCGTTCTCACTATCCCATGTTGTTTGGACAATGTCTGTGTTCTGCACCACATTATCGCTTGTATCAGTCTCCACACCTGCAACCATCGCATTGCCCTTGTATTGTCCACTATACTTAATCTTTATCGTTTGTATATAAGCGCCAAGCACTAAAGTCTCCAAAAACAATATATGTCCTTTGTAGACTCTTGGAGCCGCAATGTACGATTCGCTCACTGCTGTAGATCCATATCCCTTTCTTTGTGTCATACGAATGACGCCATTTCCTGCATACCACTTGATTTCTTTGGTATCAGAGAAATAAGTACCATACGACAAAGGAATATTCTCGGTCTTGATAGTCGTATCAACAGACGGAATATCAGTTTCGTCAAAAGGAGTTAGTTGTTCTATCTCGTCAGCAGTCAAGGGTATATGCTTCAGCGGAGTGATTTGTATTCCGTCCGGAAGTATCACATCGTCCGACTCAATCGGGCACAGTGCT
>CAVFIY010000099.1:0-6988 GCA_963622435.1 Bacteroides uniformis
CGACGAGGTCTATTTCAAGGCAGGTGCCAAGATAGGCTACACTCTATTCGGGCGTTATACCCAGCGAGCCAAACTGACCACCACAATCACCGATACCGAGGCTTACGACCCCAATTGGGAGAACATTCCCTCGCACGGTGCAGTGAACAATGCCAAATATACCGCCAAGGGCAAGAACCCGTACGGATTGGATATTGCACTTACCGCCGAGGTGGGTGTGAATATCGACCAACTGTTGGATAAGAACTGGCGCAAGGAGAACGAGAAAAGGGAACACCCGTGGCGTATGCGGGTGGCTGTATTCGCAGACTACGGGTTGAACAACTTGAGCCTGAAGAACAGCGACGCTGCGCCGATGATTACGACAACCGAGCAGCACCTCTCTTCCATTGCGTGCGAGCAGTCCGAGTGGGGGGCAAGTCGCCTCAATAGTCTGCTGGTGGGCGTTAAGTTCACGGCGATGCTCCAGATGAACAAGGTAAAAGGGTTGCGTAAGGCAACGCCGCTGCTCAATGTCTTCACCACCGACGAGGCAACGGGCAAAGCCCTTGCCGGCGTGCAGGTGGTTGCCCGCAATACCACAACGGGTAAAGAGCGTAAGAAAAACTCGAGCAATAAGGGTGTGGCAGGGATTAAGTTGGCAGAGGGCGAGTACGCCATTCGGGCAAGCCGCCAGGGCTATATCCCGAGCGAGGAAGTACTCTTCACGCATACCGAAGATAAGGAGCGTGTGGATATTGCGCTGCAGCCCGTTCCTGTCTATACACTGTTTGTGCGCAATGCAAAGACCAATGCACCGCTGGCTGCCAATGTGCGGTTCGTCAATGTGGCGACAGAGAAAGAGGTGCTCGTGGCGCATACCGATGCGGCAGGCAAGTACTCGACTGCCCTGCCGATGGGGGCATCCTACGAGGTGCATATCGATGCCCCGGAGTTCTTTGCACAGCAAGGGCAAGTCAGTGCGCTCAACGCCACCGATACTTTCCTCTTGCAACCGATAGAGAAGAAGCGGACGATTATCTTGCATAACCTCTATTTCGCCACCAATGAGACCACTATCCTGCCCGAGTCGGAGGAGGCACTGACAGACCTATTCGATATGCTGTCCGAGAATCCCGAAGTGCGTATACGCTTGACGGGGCATACCGATGCCGTCGGTTCCGACAAGGACAACCAAGTGCTGTCAGAGGGGCGTGCCAACAATGTTCGACAGAACATGATAGACCGTGGTATCGACCCGAGCCGTATCGAGACAGTGGGCAAGGGTAAAACAGAGCCTATCGCTACAAACGATACCGAGGAAGGGCGTGCAAAGAACCGCCGCGTGGAAATGACTATCCTATAACCTCACTAATATGAAATACTTACACCAAATAGGGCTGCTATTCGGGCTGTGCGCTACGCTTACCGTAGCCGCACAGACTCCCGTTTATACCTGCGACTTCGAGAACGAAACTGAGCGTGCATCGTGGACACTTAATCCCGTTGCGAATAGTGCTATGAAACTTGCCAATAAGTGGTATATGGGGGCAGCAGGGCATTTCGCTCCGCAGGGCAAATACGGACTCTTTGTGTCCTCCGACGGGCAGACACCGTCCTACGATGCTTCGCAGACGATGTTCACCGCCGCCGTACGCTCTATTCCCAATGTGCCGAAGGGGTCATACAACCTCTATTTCGACTGGAAGTGTGCAGGCAAAGCGGGTACGAGTGAAGGGCTGTATGTATGCTGGATACCTGACTCCATTGAGGTTAACGGCGCGACAGGAGTAGCAGGACTTCCCGTATGGGCAAAAACCTACTGCTGCCACGATTCGGTACTACTGGGCAACTCCTCGTGGACGATAGGCAAGGTGCAGATAGACCACGACGGGACACCCCATAAGTTGGTCTTCCTCTATTTCTGCAGCAGGGGCAAGGAGGTAGCACCGGCGGCTTGTATCGATAATATCGAGTTGCGTGCCGTTGCGCGTTGTGCAGCACCTACGAAACTGACTCATACCATGCGGGGCGATACGGTGGTGCTGTCGTGGAAAGGTACGGCAGCATACTACGACCTCAAGTGCTACGACGCTTCCACGAACAGTTGGGTAGAGAAGAAACATATTACGAAGACCACTTGTTCCCTCCCCGGTGTGTCGGAGGGTGTGCGTATCTTTATCCTGCGTGCCTTTTGCTCTGATACCACGGCGAGCGACTTCGTGCAATATACGCCGCTTATCTTCCATAACGGGGTTCGTTGTATCGACTATCTGGATTTGAAGGGTAGCAACTGCGTCTGTGCTTATGGAACTTACGAAACCCCCTCTCAAACGCGGGGCGTAGTGGATTATGGCTATGCCGATTGGGAGAGCCGTCATACACTCCATTATATACCCGATGAGTACGATGAGCATACCAACTATAACCTCCGCACCTGCCCCGATGGCTACCTCGCTTCTGTGCGGCTAGGGCATGGGGATACAGGACACGGATGGGGGCAATCTATTACTTATACCTACACAATCAAGGACTATAATTACTCGGTGCTTAAAATTAAGTATGCCGTCGTCTTGGAGAATCCGCACGACTATGCTAATAATCCGCAGTTCTGGTTGGATGTGCGTTGCAAGGGCAAGATGTTGAGCGACAGTTGCGGCTATGCATTCTTCCAAGCCAACGACGGTGCAAAGAACGGTTGGCGCGAAGGTGCAAAGGGTTGGGTCTATAAGGATTGGTCGGAGCATACGATAGACCTGCGTAGTTATGTAGGCAAGACACTGACTATTTCGCTAGTCACTACAGACTGCAAGCCTGCAGGTCATACAGGCTATGTCTATTTCGTCTTGGATTGCGAAAATGGTGATATGCGAGGCGGCAACTGCGGAGAGGATACGCTCTCTACCACTTTCACTGCCCCAAGCGGATTCGACTATGTGTGGTACGACCCCGCCTCTCCTCGCGATACGCTCTCTCGGGCGCAGACTTTCACTATCGAGGGAATGGATACCATTGAGTACTGCGTCAACCTGATAAACAAGAAACGCTCTTCCTGCTGGTACACGCTGACGGCGTCGGGTATGCCGCGTATGCCTCGTCCCTCGATGACCTATACGGTACGCTGCCAGAACGAGGTGGAATTCAAGAACCTTACGGCGGTATGGCGTCGCAATATCTTCCACGAGGAGGGCAAGCAGTGGTCTAAGACCTCCGACCCCGTTACCTATGTCCGCTGGGACTTTGGAGACGACTCCGAGCCTGTGGAGACACTCGACTCTATTGTAACACATACCTATCCGCTGACGGGCGGTCAGTACACCCTTACCCTTACGGCAAGTATCAGCAACGGCGAGTGCTCTATATCGAAGTCTTTCTCCATAGAGGGGCTTGCCGATTGGTCGAACCGCATTACTCGTGTAGAGGAGAACCTTTGTAAATCAGAGAATCCATGGGGCTATAGTTTCAATGTCCCCGCCGATGACGGGCAAGTGGGAACGAAACCGCAGGTATTCTACAAAGATGTGGATAGTGTCTTCCACTACCGTACTCGCAGCGACTGTGACAGCCTATGCCACCTCATTCTGCATTTCTATCAAGACGGCTTGCACTACGACACCATCTGTGCAGGTACTTCTTATTCCTTCTTTGGTCGTACACTGACCGAGGCGGGGACTTACAAAGAGTCGCATCAGTCTTTGCATGGTTGTGATACAACGCTCTATCTCTATGTAGAGCCAAAGGTATTGGCGAAAGTGCCGGATACTATTCATGTCTGCCCCGAGGAGGGCGTAATCAATATCCCGTTCACACACCTATCAGGGCGTATGGAGGGTATACATCTGCGCTTCGATTCAGATTCTGCGCTGCATAACGGCTTCGAGGCAGAGTATGCGTTGGATACCACAGCACTTTCTATTCCCCAACCCAAGGACGTGCGCCCCAATATCTACACAGCGCAGTTGTACTATACCAACCCGCTCTGCCAATTCGACCCGCAGACGCTCTATATCGAGGAACGCTACTCGGCAAGCATTATCACGCAGTTGCCCGGTGTGCTTGTCCTAAAGAACAGCAAGTACAACGGCGGCTATGAGTTCGACTCCTATCAGTGGTATAGGGATGGGGTGAAAGTGGGGAACGGTACACGCCCCAACCTCTCGGTAAAGCAAGAGGATATGGGGCATGAGTTCTATGTAGAGGTAGTGCGTAAGGGAGAGACGACTCCTGTATGCACTTGTCCGATTGTCTATGGGCAGACGGCAGTGGAACAAGTCTCTGTGTCCGACCTCTCTTTCCCTGTGCAAGTATGGACGGCGCAAGGTATGCGTATAGGCGAGGTGCAGACAGTCGAAGCCCTCAATGAGTTGCAAAATGGTTTCTATATACTATCGGATGGTAAGCACACAACCAAAATACTTCGTTAGTCTCTTTTGTCTTTGCATAGCCGTAAGCGGAGTGCAGGCGCGGGATAGATATGCTTCGATACTCAATCCGTCGAATCATTATCTCGCTGTCTCTGTGGGCGGCGGTGAAGCAAACAATATGCGTCTTCATAAAGCAGACTCAGTTACGAACCATGCAGGGGCTGCCGCACACTTGGCGTTGCACTACGAGTGGCACAAGAAGGCGTGGATATTGGGAATGAGTGTGGAGGCACAATATCGGTTCTTGCACGACGAGATGTCGCCGCTTACTGATAACGAAAGAGTGCGTACTTATCAACTAAAGATGAAAGTCGATGAAGAAACTATTGATCTTGGGAAACAGGATTTTGTCTACTCATACACCTATCAGCAATATGATGAACAAGTACATTCTGCCGCTTGCGCCTTTTCTCTCTATGCGGGCTATACTTTCGCCGAGTCGTGGTATGTGTGGGCAGGAGCGAAGTTCTCCTTTCCGGTATATTCTTCCTATAAAGTAGAGACCAAACTGATGACCGATGCACATTATGAGGGAGAGATTGAGACTATGCGGGAGTTGTATGATATGATGGATATGTCCGAGGAAGAGCGTATTAGTGGTTTGGCGGCGTACGGGATATACGATAGCCATGCCTATTCGTATCAATCGACCTACAAGGAATACATACAGATTGCCCCAATGGTAGAGGTGGGTTACTATCTGCCTACGCCGTGGAAGAAGAATCGTCTGCGCCTCGGAGTATATGCTTCATATGGTATTCGCTTGGGCAAGACTTCTGACCATTTCGCTAATTACGAAAATGTGGATAGGGAGTGGGGCAATGACCACCAGTCCATAGATAACCTGCAGAACACAATAGAGTGGCGTCCGTTGGTGCGCTCGGATAGATATAAATCCTCGCTCCCGCATAACTTAGAGGTCGGTGTACACCTGACATTCCTCTTCGATGTTACACATACGCCCAAGTACTGTATGTGCGAACAAATGTAATGTACTGCGGTACATTCTTGCTAATCCCCCGACAGGGGGAAACCACTATTCCGCCCGAGGTCGCAGTTGGGCAATTCCTATTGTTGAGAAACCACTATTTGTTAAGAAACCACTATAGAACGAAAATACAGATTGTGTTGCAATCGTTTACTTTATTATTAACTCTTTAATTCATCCATTTATGAGAAGACATCTACTCTCTTTGCTGGTATGCTGTTGGATTATGGCACCGGCATTTGCGGGAAAGGAAGATTCCTATGTCCTGCACGAAGGGTTTGAGAGCGGTTCTATTCCTGTCGGTTGGACGCAGGAATCAGGGACTGCGGTCGAGCAACAGTGGGTTGTAGAGAACGCCCAAAGCGTCCTTTACCCCAAAGGGGCTGCCGTCGGGCAGTACCGTGCTGCGTTGCGTAATACCACGGGGCAAACGCAGCATTATGTCTCCAAACTTATCACACCTGTCTTTAACATCGAAGAGACATTCCAACCTATCGTGGTATTCTCTCACGCACAGCCTGCTCGTACAGGTGATGTGGATACGCTGCGTGTTTACTATCGTACCTCGGCTACAACCCGTTGGATTAAGTTAGGCGAGTATTCGCGTAACTACTCTCTTCTGCAGACGCAGTGGGCAACGGATACTATCTCCCTGCCCGCCAAGTGTGCTACCTATCAGTTGGCATTCGAGGGAACGGACAACTTCGGTTACGGTATTGCATTGGACGAGATAATCGTTCGTCCGTTGCCTACTTGCGACGACCCGAACAATGTCTCTACCGAAGGTCTTACTGCCAAAGAGGCACTGCTTCGTTGGAACGGTTCACTCGATGCGGATAGTTTCCATATAGTGCTGACGAAGAAAGCATTAGACAATGGCGCAGACCCCGAGACACTCACCGACGCAGTGAAGGACACCTTCACTACCTCGTTCCAATGTGCGTTCAGCGGTCTTAGTCGTAATACGACTTACTATGCGCACCTGCAGAGTTTCTGTAACGGTAGTACATCCGAGTGGACGCTTAACCAATCGTTCAAGACGAAGAACATCGATACCATTCCTTTCGTCGAGAAATTCGATAGGGAGTATATCTCGGGTACAGTCCTCTACCCGACCAACTGGACAGTCGGCTCGAATATGCTGAACGAAGAGGGTAATATAATGGGCGAACCGTTCATCAATACCTACATCTCCGAGACTTCGTGGAAGAACTACTCCTATTCGGGTACCACCTGCTTGGTATTTGCGCATGAGAACAGCGTCAATTCTGTTATCCCCGCAGGCTACTACAATTATGCAGCCTCGCCCGAAATGGATGTGGAGTCTGTTTCTTCCCTCCTCGTATCTTTCTGGGGTTCTGCTTATGACAAAGTCGGAGCATCCTATGCTTCGGGTATTATCGTGGGTGTGATGACAGACCCCGAAGACTTTAGTACTTTCGTTCCCGTTGATACGGTCTATATCACCAAGCAGAAGTCCTTCGATAGATTCTATGTCTATCTCGACTCCTATAAGGGAGCGGGTAAGTATATCGCTTTTGCTTCTAACTTCCTCGATAAGGAGAACCTCTTCTTCTTGGACGATATCGAGATTACC
>CAVFIY010000100.1:0-6980 GCA_963622435.1 Bacteroides uniformis
AATCAAAAAAACTGAAAGAGAAAAAAAGAAGCGAGGAAGATGCCACACGTTTGCACCAAGACATCTTTGGAAAGGAGAATGGAGAACTTGTATCTCCCAACTCTGCTTCTTCTACCGGCAAAGGTACGGCAAATGTTTCACATACGCAAGCCCCAACGCAAAAATCCTCTCTTCCCGCCGCCGAAAAGGCAGCCGACACCCAACGCCTTGAGCAAGAGCGGCGTGAACGCATACTGCGGGAGGGGACGAGTTTTGACAAAGCCTTTGGCTTGGTCGCTCCCAAAGACATTACCTCTCCGCAACAGATAACCGACAATATACAGGCAATAGTGGAGGGGCTTGCGCTCGCCGAGAAAGCGTTGGGCGAGAAAGGCAATAGCAATGCCGCAGACACAACGCACCCGTTGCACGATTTCAGCGGGTGGGTGTATGGCGAGGGGCATAACGCCAACGCACAGCACCAGATAGAGGGCTACCTCACGGCGTTGGATGTATTAGACCCTGCCATTACCAACGAGTGGCAGAAACAAACAGGACTAAAGACCTACGGCGACCTGCGCAAGTATGTAGAGAAAATCTATAACAAAGCCAAAGCCGCCCAAATAAACGACCAAACGCTGCTGTCAGAAAATGAGTCTCTTTCCGCAAACCAAATAGTCGATGAGGTTAATAAAACTCTCGGCACGTACTACTCGATAGACGACGGCAAGATTACCGACGAACAACTGTCCGAGTTGCAAACTCTGTACGCCGATTGGCAGAATAGCGCAGAGGCAGACAAGGATAAGAACTTGTCGCGGTTAAAACAGAAAGTACAAGACATACAATACGCACAAGAGATGTCGGTGCAGGACATGCCCGCGCTGACCGCTCGCATAAACGACATATTAGGCGACTATGCGAGCCGCAAAATGGCTTTCCTGCAAGTAAAGGAACTCTTGAACAGGAATGTCGAATTGGCGAAAAAGTTTCTCGACGAACACAACATTAAAACTCTGAACGAGTTAAAGACGTGGTGCGGGAAACAGCAGAACAAACTGCGCGCAGGCAATGGGAAGCAACTCCGTGAGGCAAGAGCGCAAATAGCCGTAGACCACATGCTCGATATGGCTCAACAAGCCGCTATCGACGAAAAGGAGAAGCAGCGCGTCGATGCCTTTGTCGAAAAGATGACGGGCAAGGGCGTACACCTTGTACAGGACGCACGCCAACTGCCGCACGACGAGAACACTGCCTACCGAGCCATAAAGAGCGGATTAAGGGTGATGGGCTGGTTCAACCCCAAGACGGAGCAAGTCTATATCTACACACCAAACGCCCGCAACTACGACGAGGTAATGCGTACCCTGCTCCACGAGTTCGTGGCGCACAAGGGACTGCGTGATATGCTTGGTGCAAAAGAGTTCGACAAACTCTGCCGCAACGTGTGGAAGATGATGCCGTTCGAGCAACGTGTGCAGTTCGCTGTATATGTTAAACAGCGCATACCCGTAGGCACGCGCGCCATGCAGGACTACATAGCGCAACTATCGCCATACGACATCGCCAAACTACTCGGCGACGAAAAGACGCAGTTGGCAGCCGCCGACGAATATATGGCACACTTTGCCGAGAAAGGTGTAACAAAGCAAAACCGTTCCATTTGGCAACAGATAGCCGATGCCATACGCAAAATGCTGCGTAAGATGGGCTTCGACGTGAAACTGCAAGACCGCGACATCGCACGGCTGCTCTACGAAAGCCGAAACCGACTGACACAAGACATGACGTTGGAGGAGATGGTAGAGGCGGCAGTCAAACTCAACGCCCCGACCAACGGCTTTAAGCAGACACCCAAAAACACATCACTCGACGATGTGCTGTTCAGCATAAAAGTCAATCACAACTCACCGTTCCTGCTAAAACGGGCTGACGGCTCGTTCATCGATAAAGAGACGGGCGAGCGGCTCGGCTTCGACCATCGGTTTATGGGCAAGGGCGAGGGTGCGCAAGTACACGGCTGGGGCAGTTATTTCAGCGTGAACGACTTGAGAAAGTATAGCGAAAACGGACAGGCTCGCCTCCAACCAAACGAACAGTACAGTGCCGAAAATTGGTTTGACCACGACAAAATAACCGCCATAAAGCCCAATGGATGGGCGGTGGCGAAAATCGCAACGGCGAATTTCGAGCGCACAGGCACTCCTATCTACGAATATCTGCAAAGCACGATTGATGAATTAAAGAAAGCCGCAGACGAGTACAGAGCCGACGGGAACGTGAAAGCCGCTGAAAATACGGAAAAAGACCTTTCATTGTACGAGGCTGCTTTGGCTGGCTACACAGGCTACAATCTTGGTCGCCACCACTACGACGTGGAAATACCCGACAACGACGGCACAAACTACTTGGAGAAACAACTACTCTATCGCGGCGAAAAACGCGAAGCACTGCTCGACAAGATAGAAAAAGCCCTTGTACAACAAGGCTTCGACCTCGACAAGGAATATCACCACAAAGCATCGTGGAACGAGTGGCGCGAGCGTCTTCGGACAAATCCCAAATTTGACACCACCACAGGCGAGGACATATACGATAAAGTATCGAACATGTTCGAATCTTGGGACGGCGACGAAGAGGCAAGCAAACTGCTGAAAAAGGCTGGCATTGTGGGCATACACTACTTTGGCAGACAAGACGGCGAGTGCTACGTTATCTTCGACGAGAACGATGCCACCATCACCGACCACACGCTGTTTAGCATTGCTGCATCAGAGCAGAACGACAAAGAAATGCGTGCTATTGCCGAGCAAGCAAAAGCCGACGGCACTTATATGCAAGCCCCCAATGGCGAGCCTACCAACCTCAACGAGCGGTTTAACACCCAACTGCAAGAGCAGATAGACGGCACGCTCCCCCAAGGACATATCTACCAATTGGGTATGCCGAGCCGTATTCTGCGCAGCGCAGGTATTCCAAACCTGCCGATAGAGTTGTCGGCAGACAGACTGAAAGACAAGAGCGTGCAGGTGAACCACCCGTTCCAATTGTCGGAGGTACGCAATCTGCCCCAAGCAATCCACGACCCGATAGCGGTATTTGAAAGCAGCACGCATAAGAACGACGGCAGCAAAGTCATACTCACCGAACTCAAATCAGGCGGCAATAACTTTGCGGTCGTAATGCGTGTGCGTACATCGCAAGACCGCAGCGGCATAGAGGTAAATGATATCCGCAGCCTATATCCCAAAGACAGTGCTGTCGGAGTGTTGGGGTGGATAAACAACGGGCTGCTGCAATACGGGGATAAAGAAAAACTTATCGGTTTCATTACCCAATCGACCAATTTGATTGGAGGCAACGAAACCGATAAGGAACTTTTGAGTTCGGCTGCAAAGATAGTACAAAATTTCGACAACCCCAAACTTTCTACTGAAAAAGATGTCCGTTTCTCTATTGCCCACGCCGAGCAGGTGTTGAGCGAGAACGCCTCGCACCAAAGCAAACGCTTTGCGCCAGAGAGCGATGACGACATACGGTTCAGTATCAGCAAGCGCAACGAGGCGACCATCGATAACCTGTTGGCAAAGAACACGGCTATCGGTGAGCAGGAGGCGGCAGTGTTCAAACGCTTTGTCGATGAGTACCCGCCCGTGGCGCAGTTGGCTATGGCACGCTGGTATGGGGAGGGCAACATTCGCCTGCCCGAAGACAAGCCGTTGGTAGACCAAGCGTTGAAGATATGTAATAAGACCAAGAAAGACCCGCTGTCGTATGCTTCGGCAGGCGAGATATGCGAGGAGTACCGCAAGCAGCAGATAGACGAAAGCGCACCCAAGCGCGAACTACTGTCGCCCGACGCTTACCCCGATGTGCTTACCAACAAGACGGACTACGGCAACGGTATCGTAGTGTACGATGTAGCCGACAGCCAAGCGGGTCGCCAAGCCGTGCGCGACTTGATGAACGACCACTTGGGCAAGAGTGTCAGCCCGTGGTGCGTGCTTTATGCCGACAACAACGGCGTACTCACCGACCACTCTATGGAGATGTGGAAACACTACGACGGCACACAACGTAAGGTGGCTCTCTATAACGGAGAGGTTGTCTCGTTCTGCGCCAGCGAAGATGCAGAATCGGAGTGGTGGGACTTGAGCGACAAATCGCACGGCACAGCCATACCTGTCGAGAGCAAAATCCCCAACGACAAAATGGGACGCACGGGTACTTTGGAGTTCAACCCCGAAACGGGCGAACTTACACAAGTAGGGCGTATGCACCTCGGCAACAAGAAAGAGGGCAAGTACTACGAATGGAACGAGGACGGACACTTATGGTTAGAGGAGACCTACAAGCACGAGAGGCTTAACGGCATCACACGTGTATGGTACCCGAATGGTCAGTTGAAAACTGAAATTAACTATAAAAACGGCGAATATGATGGAGTGTTCAGAACTTGGTATAAGAATGGTCAGCAGTCTGAAGAAATTAATTATAAAAATGACAAATATGATGGCGTGCGCAGGACTTGGTATGAGAATGGTCAATTAAAGTCAGAGGCAAACTCAAAAAACAATGTAGAAGACGGAGTACGCAGGGAGTGGTATGTGAATGGACAATTGCTTAAAGAGGAACACTACAAAGACGGCGAACTCGACGGAGTACGCAGAACTTGGTACGATAACGGTCAGCAGGCAACAGAGATAAACTACAAAAACGGCGAATACGATGGCGTGCACAGGCGGTGGGATAAGAACGGTCAGTTGCGCGTGGATGAGAACTACAAAGACGGCAAACTCGATGGAGTGCACAGGAATTGGCATGAGAACGGTCAGTTGTGCATGGATATGAACTACAAAGACGGCGACATAGACGGAATTGCCAGGCAGTGGTATGAAAATGGGCAATTGCTTGAGGAAATGAATTATAAAAACGGCTTATTGGACGGAACAGCCAGGGAGTGGGAAGAGGATGGGCAATTGTATTCAGAGATAAACTACAAAGACGGCATCATAGACGGAGTACGCAGGAAGTGGAATTCGAATGGGCAATTGATTGAAGAGGAGAACTACAAAAACGGCATCATAGACGGAGTACGCAGAACTTGGTACGATAACGGTCAGCAGGAAACAGAGATAAACTACAAAGACGGCGAATACGATGGAGTGCACAGGCGGTGGTATAAGAACGGTCAGTTGTGCATGGATATGAACTACAAAGACGGCGACATAGACGGAATCGCCAGGCAGTGGTATGAAGATGGGCAATTGCTTGAGGAAAAGAATTATAAAAACGGCTTATTGGACGGAACGGCCAGGGAGTGGGAATCGGATGGGCAATTGTATTCAGAGGAACACTACAAAGACGGCGAGCAAGTGCAGAGCGACCCGCGCTTCAGCATCGGCAGTGAGAACCGCACCGCCGCCACCCCAGCACAGAGTGCTGCCACACAAGCCGTACTCGATATGCTCGAAAAGGCAGGCATTGAGGTCGAGCAAGTCAGCGATGAAGAAGCAGAGCAAGTACTCGCCAAGCAGAGCAATGCCGAACTAATGGCAGTTACGGAGCAGTTCAACGACACGCTCAATCGATACACCGATGAGAATGCCGATAATATCAAGTTCAACTGCGGTATGCCGTCAGAAGCATTACTTTTAGCAGGGATGCCAAATGTCGGCATTCGTTTGAATGGTGAGGTGTTACGTAAAAAAATGAAAGCGCATCAATTCGCCAAAGAGGATGTCCGCAACCTGCCATTGTATATGCAGAATCCGATTGCAGTATTCAATGGTTCACATGACAACACCTTTGCGGTTTTGACAGAGATGCTCATCAATGGTCGCAACACATTGGTCGCTATAGACATAAAAGGAGCCGAAATACAAGATTTTGTAGAGGTTAGTTCTTTGTATGATAAGAACAGAACAAGCGTAATAAATTGGATAAATGATGGAAAACTGCTATCGGTAGATAAAGAAAAAGCCCTTCGTTACATCGACACTGACGCTCCAATTGCGCCCACCGGTAATAACAAAGGTGCTATTTCTGCTGCAAAGATAGTGCAAGATTTTGACACTGCCAAATCTTTTGTCGGAAAAAATGCAGATACCCCTCAATTCTCCGTCCGTACCACCCCCGCCCCCAAGAAAACAGGTATCGGCTATAAGGTCTTCTATCGTGGCAAAGACGGTAAACTCTATCCTCCTATGGTTGCCAATCCCAACGGAGCAGACACACCCGTAGGCGTATGGCTCAATGCAGACGCAGCACCTATCACCGGAGAGAGTAAGACCGGTCGCCCGCAAGTCAAAGCAGGAGGCAAAGGCACACAAGGCGGCAGCGGACAACTCGCATACCGTCCAGGCTGGCACCTCGGAGAGATACCTTATGCTTTGCAGTTCAACCGCAAAGACGCAGACGGCAACCGCACTCTGTTTCCGAAAGACTTTGTTTGGGCAGAGGTAGAGTATGCAGCCGACAACAACTACCAACAAGAGGCAGAGCAAGAGGGCTACACCGACAATGGCAAGTACCGCCACTCCTATGCGGGGCTGAAACACCTGCCTACAGATGGCTTCTACCGCTACCGTACCAACCCTAATCCCGAAACAGACCCGTGGATTATCACAGGAGCGATGAAAGTGAACCGAGTGCTATCCAACGAGGAGGTGGACGAAATAGTGCGCCGTGCAGGCAGGCAGCCGCAAGAAAGGGAGTTCCTCCGCACCCCCGACGGCGTAGTTTACGGCTATGCCCGCAACGGCAAGATTTACCTCACCGCTCGTGGTCTTAACCCGAACACGCCTATCCACGAATACACGCACTTGTGGGACACGGCGTGCCAGCGTGCCAACCCCGAACTATGGAAGCGTGGTGTGGAACTGATGAAGCAGTTGCCGTTGTGGGTAGTGGCTCGCCGCTGTCCGACGACCATACCTGCACGGGCTCCTCACCAATGCCTACTTCGTTGCTTTTCCATTCTGCTCTCTCAAAGACTCCCT
>CAVFIY010000101.1:0-6973 GCA_963622435.1 Bacteroides uniformis
GCTCAATGCGCTCTTGCAGTTCTCGAATATCTACTGTGGTTTGCATAGTTATGTATGGTATATTATTTTCTGTATTTATGTCTTGCGGGGGCGGGATTTGCGTCCTGTGCGGGCGGCTTCGGCTGCCTTTTGGGGCGGCTCATGCCCCGTCGCTGTTCAGTATTGCAAACTCTGTGCCAAACCCATTGGGCGCGATGTATTCCTTTTTTCTTTCGAGAGAGGGTGGCAAGAGGGGTCTTGGAGGGTAGGATTGGGTTATTTAATGTTAATTATTGCGGCGGTTTGGGGTGGGCTTGGCGGGAGCGTGAAAGTATAGCCAAATAAGCATTATGTTATACTAATGCTTCGGTTATGCTTCGGTTATGTATCGGTTATGTTATAGAGAGGTCGGCATACACCCAAGACCACTAAGACCTCCCCCGACCCCTCCTTCAGAGGAGGGGAGGACAGAGCGGCTTCGGCTTGCGGTCGCTACGCTCCCAAAGCGGTGCTTTGCAAGCCGAAGCCGAATGGGGAGGGGGAAGGCTAGTTGAACTAGTTGATCTAGGGAATCTAGTTAATCTAGTTGGCGGGGGGCATTGAGAGGGAGGAACTAGATGTTCTAGACTTTCTAGATATTCTAGATATTCTAGGGCATTAACGGGTCAAACGGTTTGTTCCAAACCGCCGCGGGTGAGGACACCCACGCCCCCAGGTAAGCACAAACGCCACTAACACCATAATACTTCCTAAAACAGACATTATACAGTCCTCGTAGGCAAATAGTTAGTTTTCTTAATCTTTCTACTCTACTCTATTTGCCTATTTGGGATATTTGTTGTACCTTTGTTTGTTTTTGTGTACAATGGGGCAGATATGCATGCGACGGACACAACATTTATAGAACACTTACAAAACAATTACGCGATATAGTTACACCGCATTTACGGGATAATTACGCATACTACACACACCACATTTACAAAACAATTATGCGATATAGTACACTGCATTTATAGAGCAGATACGCAATATAGTTGACTTATTATCAAACGCTTATGGCAATAGAAATTCGAGAGGTGAACTCACGCTGCGAGATTAGGAAGTTTATCGACTTCGCGAATGACCTGTACAAAGACTGCAAATACTACTGCCCGCCCTTATACTTGGACGAGATGCACGCTTTCGACCCGAAGAAGAACCCTGCCTTGGAGGTTTGCGAAAAGCAACTCTTCATGGCTTATCGGGACGGCAAACCCGTTGGGCGCATCGCCGCTATCATCAATCATGAGGCGAATCGCCGTTGGAAAGTGCAACGCGTGCGCTTCGGGTGGATGGACTTTATCGACGACCGTGAGGTCAGCAAAGCCCTGCTGGATGCCGTTGCCGCTTGGGGCAAAGCACACGGTATGACCGAGATGAATGGCCCGCTCGGCTTCACCGATTTCGACCACGAAGGACTGCTCATCGAGGGGTACGATTACCTCGCGCCGATGGCTTCGCTCTACAACTTCCCGTACTATGTCGATCATATAGCGGCATACGGACTCGTTAAAGAAGCAGACTGGATTGAGTATCAAGTCTTCCCGCCCAAGGAAGTCCCCGAACGCTTGCAACGGCTTGCCAATGTAGTAATGGAGCGCAGCCATGTGCATGTGGATAAAGTAAAGAATTGCAAGGAGTTAGCGAAGAAATACGGCATCGAATACATGGATGTGGTGGATGCAGCGTACCAGAAACTTTACAACTTCCAACCGATGACTAAACGGCAGAAAGAGTACTATCGGGATATTTATTTTCCGATACTGAACTTCGACTTTGTGACGGTCATCGTGAACGACAAAGACGAGATAGTCGGCGTCGGCGTGGGCATGCCCGACATATCGAATGCGCTGCGCAAGTGCGGCGGCAAACTGTTCCCATTCGGGTGGTACCACCTGCTCAAAGCCCTGCGTGCCAAGAAAATGGAGGCGTTCGACCTACTGCTGATTGCCGTACGCCCTGATTATCAAGACCGTGGCATCAATGTGCTGTTCTTCGTCGATCAAATCCCGTACATGAACCAATACGGGATACACTATGCGGAGACGACCTCGATTCTCGAGACGAATGCGAAGAACCTGGCGAACTGGACGCAGTTCGAGCATAAGCAGCACAAACGCCGCCGCGCATACATAAAAGGGATATAGGTATGTGGCGTGTCGCCACGGACAACCGACGCGTCGCCACGGACTGTAATAATTATGTTCCCTTGAACGGACGCCTGCGGCGTATTGCCGTCAATTATCATAAAAAACAGAAACGGGAGAGTTAATATAATTATCACAATACACAGGATTAACATTAAATTGGAATTGCCTAATGCCTGAATGGGATTTGCCCTATGCAGAACAGTGAGAATGTATATACAGCCGCCAAAGAGAAGTTGGACGCATACATTGCGGCGAACGGGTTGCGCTGTACCCAAGAGCGGTACACGCTGCTGCGGCACTGCTGTTCGCTGGGGACGACTTTCGAGGCGGACAAAGTCATCGCATTCGCACAAGAGCAACATATTTCGCCCGCAACAGGATATAATGCACTCGGGTTGTTCGTTTCGGCACAGATTTTGCACTGCATTTCCAAGCAGTACGGACGCAGCAAAGCGTGCTACGAACTGATGCTCGCGCGGCAACCGCACATCGAGTTCGTCTGCACACGGTGCGGCAGGGTTTCCGAACTGAAAGACAAAGCAATAGAGAACATCGTACGCATGCGGCGGTACACGAATTTCGTACCCCACGGATTCTCCCTATATATATACGGAGAGTGCAAGACCTGCAAACGCAAACCTACTCCTAAGAAATAAACATGAGTGCATTATATTGGACTATATTTATCGGCATCGCCCTGCTGAGTTGGGCAGTTTCCTCCTCGCTGGAGCGGAAATTCAACCGCTACTCGCGTGTGCGACTGCCACTGACGGGCAAAGAGGTCGCCGAGAAAATGCTGCGCGACAACGGCATTACCGATGTGCAAGTTACTTGTATCAAAGGGCGGCTGACCGACCATTATAACCCCACCGATAAGACCGTGAACCTCTCCGAGGGCGTGTACTCCGGGGCGTCGGTTGCCGCCGCTGCGGTTGCCGCTCACGAGTGCGGACACGCCGTACAGCACGCCACCGAGTATGCGCCGCTGCGGTTGCGTTCGGCGTTGGTGCCAGCGGTGGAGTTCTCAAGCAAATGGGTGACATGGATACTGCTGGCGGGGATGCTGCTGATAAACATCTTCCCGTATCTGCTAGAGATAGGCGTAGCGTTGTTCGCTATCACCACCCTGTTCTCTTTCATCACGCTGCCCGTGGAGATTAACGCCAGTCGACGCGCTGTGGCATGGCTCGAGACGGCGGGGATAACCGACCGCGACACCACGCCCATGGCGACAGATGCACTGCGTAGTGCTGCATACACCTATGTCGTTGCCGCACTCTCGTCGCTCGCCACGCTGATATACTACCTCCTGATATTGCTTGGAAACAGGAGGAATTGAGGGAGTGGTTGTGGATATGCATTGTGAGGTGTTAGGATAGGCGCGTAGATCAAGGATATATGTGTTAGAGAGAATACGCATGTAGAGCGGAAATACGCACGAAGTGCGAAGATACGCTTGTAAAACGGAAATACGCATAGTGAGAATACGCTTATAGAGCGAATATACGCGAAGCGATAGCGAGCGAAGAATACGCACGCAGTGCGAAAATACGCGAGCGAAAGTGAGCGAAAAAGGCCCCGTAGCTTAGTTGAATAGAGTGTCAGATTCCGGTTCTGAAGGTCCTGGGTTTGAGTCCCAGCGGGGTCACTGAGAGAAGAGATTGTCGAGATGGGCAGTCTCTTTTTTCTTTGGGTGCGTTTTTTAGGGGGGGGGGGAAGGAAGCAGTCCATAGAGAGGGTTCTAGATAGGCTAGAAGTTCTAGAGCATTAACGGGTCAAACGGCTCTGACGAGCCGCCGCGGGTGGGGACACCCACGCCCCCAGGTGGTCGATTAGTTGAGATAGGGAATCTAGAAGAACTAGTTAATCTAGTTAATCTAGTTGATCTAGGGAATCTAGTTAATCTAGTGGGGCTAGTTAATCTAGGGGAACTAGTTGGGCGGGGAGTGAGGGGTGGGGGCAAGCGAGGGAAGTGAGGGCAGAACTAGATATTCTCATAGCGAAGTGCAGGTGTGCCTGGTTGCTGGGTAGAAAAACAGCACACTTTGGTAGATATTACACCTTTCCGTCAATTTTTACACACCTATTCGGGGCAATCATAGTATTTTTGCACCCGTTTTATTAGTGGCAGACCTCTCTAATACCACGAAAGAAGGTAGTTGCTCTAATACCAACGCCCTACAGACTGCAAAAACACATTCCCCTGGCATATTAGCGGGAGTGCATTGCTACCGCAGAAACGGATTCCCCCTGGCACTTTAGCGGGAATGTGTTGTTACGGCAGAAACGGAAAGAAACAAATAACCCAACTACTAATACACAATTCAATAGACTAACTGTATGAAACTGAAATTCAGTGCGCTGCGTGCGACTTTGGCTGCTGCCCTACTTATGGTGGGCATGGGGCTGGAAGCACGGACAATAAGCGGTACCGTAACAGACCCGACCGGCGAGACGATTATCTCCGCTTCGGTAGTAGTGAAAGGCACTACGGTGGGTACGGTAACGGACTTTGACGGAAATTACACATTGAATGTACCCGATGACGCCACCACGCTGGTGTTCTCGTACATCGGATACAAGACGCAAGAGATTGCTATCACAAGCGATGTGATCAATGTAACCCTGAAAGAGGACAACGAAGTGCTGGAAGAAGTGGTCGTAACGGGCTACGGAACGACCAAAAAGCGCGACTTGGTAACATCGGTTGCCAGTGTGGGTGCAGACCAAATCAAGGACATCCCCGTAGCATCGGCTGCCGAGGCTCTGCAAGGAAAACTCTCCGGTGTGTCCGTGACGACCACCGAAGGTAGCCCCGACGCAGATGTGAAGATTCGTGTCCGTGGCGGTTCATCGCTTACCCAATCGAGCGACCCGCTCTACATCGTGGACGGATTCCCCGTATCGAGCATTTCGGATATTGCGCCTAGCGACATCGCCTCGATGGATGTGCTGAAAGACGCTGCCGCCACCGCTATCTACGGTGCGCAAGGTGCGAACGGCGTTATCATCATCACGACCAAGGATGCCGGCGGCAACGATGATGACGACAAGTTCCAAATACATGTGGACTACACGGGTTACATGGGGTGGAAGCAACTTGCCAAGAAGTACAAGATGCTTGACACCGAGGATTATGTACTGCTGCAATACGAGGCTGCCGACTATTTCAAACACTCGTCTATCAACTCCGCTTTCGGCGAATACTTTGACCCGAATTACAACAGCGGCTCCGGCTACTCGCTCAACCTGCCGAGCGTGCTGAACTACTGGCGCGACAGTGTAGGTACAGACTGGCAAGACCGCACCTTTGGCAACAAAGGGCTGAACTCGAACCACAACATCTCGGTATCGGGTGGCAACAAAGTGGCTTCGTTCAACTTGACCTATAACCGCATTGACGACGAGGGAATCATGTACGGCTCTGACTACAACCGTAACAACCTGTCGTTCAAGGCAAAATTCAAACCACTGAAAGGCTTGACCATCGGCGTAACGACCCGTTACAGCAATACGCAAGTACTCGGTTCGGGAACGAACACCGCAGAGGATGCCGGCTCGAAGACCGAAAGCCGTGTGCGTAACGCCATTGCTTACAGCCCCATTGAACTCTTCAAGCACGACAAAGACGACTCGGATTTCGATTCGTTCGGTTCGCTCTACGACCCTATCACGACTATCGACCACAACTACCAAAACAAGGTGGATAACAAACTGACCTTGAACGGGTATGTACAGTATAAGTTCTTGAAAGACTTCACCGTAAAGGTTGACCTCGGCTACGAGACCCGTGATGTACAGAAAGACCGTTACTACGGTCCGACCACCTACTACAGTCGCGACGGGGATGGCAAGACATACGCCGGCGCAGCCTACAAAGGCAACACTGTTTCGACCGAAGACAAGACTTCGCGTTTCCGCAATGTGAATACTTTTGAGTACGCCCACAAATGGCTCAACGCCCACAACTTCTCTATCATGGTGGGCGAAGAGATGAACATCGTAAAAGGCGAACTCCGCACCACGGCTGCATACGGGTTTGACCCGTCGTTCAGCGGCTCGGAGGTATTCAAGCACCTCGGTTTGGCAACCGCTGCCACCACCAAAAACACCATAGACCCGACCGACAATATGCTGTCGTTCTTCGCACGCGCGAACTATGATTATAAGGGACGCTACTACCTGACCGCCACTTTCCGTGCGGATGCTTCCACCCGTTTCCTCTCATCGGAAGGCAACCAGTGGGGCTACTTCCCCTCGGTGGCTGCTGCATGGCGTATGGTGGATGAGCCGTGGATGGAACCCGCACAAGACTGGATGTCGAACATGAAGTTCCGTCTGTCGTATGGTACTGTAGGTAACAACAATGTCGATTTGGGCTACCTGCGTTCGGAATACAACGCAACCAGCGCTGCCTACTCGGAATACTTCTCTACAAAGTTGGTTGACGGCGGAACGGGTTCGGAAGTAATTGCTGCCAACCCGAAACTGAAATGGGAGACGACCGTTACCCGCGACTTCGGTATTGACTACGGTTTCTTCAACGAGCGCTTGAGCGGCACATTCGACCTCTATTGGAACACCACCAAAGACCTGATTCTGAAATACAAATTGGCAACCGGCGGTTACAACTACCAATACCGCAACATCGGTTCGACCGACAACAAGGGTGTGGAGTTCTCTATCAATGGCGTCATTCTTGACCACCGCTCCAAGAACCTGAATTACGGATTGACCGTGAATGCCAACATCTCGCACAACAAGAACACGGTGAAAGACCTCGGCGGTATGGACGAATACAC
>CAVFIY010000102.1:0-6918 GCA_963622435.1 Bacteroides uniformis
AGCCCGCCCGTAGCGCAATCATAACGACGCAGTCGTACTTTCCGAAGGAGGCTGTCTAATGCTATCAAGGCGTTAGGCAGCCTCTTTTCTGGTCCTCATAAACAAGAAATCCCATAAAAGATAAACAGACAACCCTCCCCAAGAGGCGTGAACGCCCCCGCCTATTTCTTCCTCGAAAAATTTGCGCCATTGCCAAAAAGGCAGTATCTTTGCAAACTATTTCACAACACCCGCAACAATAAAACATACAATACAACATAATTCATGAAGAAGATTGGTATTCTTATGAGTGCTTTGGCACTCGCTTGCAGCCTCTCGGCGCAACATGTTTCCCCTATCGCAGTCCAACTTGCGCAGTTCCAACTCGACTCTATGCGCGTACAGTACGCCAACGACCTGCCGATGTACAAGTCCGAGTTGCAGCGTATTCAGTTGACTCAAGACGCCAATAAGTCGGCACTCGCTTCGGCGCAGAAAGAACTCAAGGAGGAGAAAGCCCACGCCAAACGCCTTGCGTCTTACCTAAAAGACAAACAGTCCGCCTATTCCTCCCTGCTTCGTTCCTGCGAGAACGAGGAGAAAGTACTCAAGAAGATGGAGGACAATATCAACGGACAGTTGCAGAAGACACAGAAATCTATTCTGCTCAACGGCGATACCCGTAACGACCACTCCGTCAACCTGACCAACGAGAAGCAGGAGGTAACGCGTGCGCTGTCCGATGTGGCATTCCGTCTGAAGAACCTCAACAAGGTGCTTGCCGCTATCCCCGCCGAGCAAAAAGCACTTGCTAACTATAATCTCGAAATACAAAACAAGGAGGTGGACCTCAAGCAACTCCAACAGACCCACAAGACCCGCGTGGCAACGGTTAAGTCCGAGTTGAAGACAGTCAAAGCCTCCATTAAAGCAGCCAAGTAACACCATGAAAGTAATCAACCTCTCCGAGAAGAACTCACTCATCAATCAGTATCTGCGTGAGATACGCGATGTACAAATCCAAAAGAACAGCCTCCTCTTCCGCCGTAATATAGAGCGCATTGGCGAACTGATGGCGTACGAGGTCAGCAAGACGCTGCACTACGAGGTGGAGCAGATAGAAACCCCGTTGGCTCAAGCCGAGGTGCATACCATTGCCGACCAAGTCGTTCTGGGGACAATACTCCGCGCGGGGCTTCCGCTCCACCAGGGCTTCCTCAATATGTTCGACCATGCAGAGAACGCTTTCTTGAGTGCCTACCGCCGTATGGGGCGCAATATCAACGGGCAGCAGGAGATAGAAATCGTTGCCGAGTACCTGGCGGCCCCTCGCCTGGACGGCAAGACGCTTATCCTGGTTGACCCGATGCTTGCCACGGGTATGTCCATGGAGGTAGCCTACAAAGCCCTGCTCAAGCACGGCACACCCACAACGACACACCTCTGCTGCACGATAGGTACCACGCAGGCAGTCAAGTACCTGAAGAAGAACCTGCCCGACGACATCACGCTCTGGTGCGCAGCCATTGACCCTATCTTGAACGAGAAGAAGTACATTGTTCCCGGTCTGGGCGATGCGGGAGACCTTTGCTTTGGGGAGAAACTATGAAACGGTGGGTATGCTATATGCCGGCAGTGGTCGTAGCAGTCGCTATCGCACTGCTCTCGCTCTGGGAGAACCCACAACTGCCGTTGGTGGACAGCCATAGCGACAAGTTCTGGCACACCGTGATGTATATCGGGCAGGCGTTTATGCTCCTGGGCGGTATGCTTTGGCATCGCTCTGCCCGCTGGAAGTATGTGCTGTACGCTTGGATAGGTGCATCGCTCTACGGCGGCTTAATGGAACTCCTCCAAGCCTACTGCACCCGTACCCGCACCGGCGACTGGTACGACTTCGCCGCCGACATGGTGGGAGCGGCAATCGGAGTTGCCGCCGCCTGGATACTCTACGCCCTATGCACGAAGAGAAAATCTACGAAATAGCACTCAGCCGCCTCTACCGCAATCGTATCCGCAAGGCGCTGACACTGTTGGAACAGTACGGCGTAGCGTCCGAGGTGTGGAAGCACTTGAGCGAGAAAGGAATGGCGGATGCACTGGATACCGCCGAGCGGGAAATGGCATTCGCCGAGCAGCACCATATCCGTGTGCTGTCCTGCCTCGACGGGGACTACCCGCTGCGGCTGCGAGAGTGTCCCGACCGCCCTCTCGTGCTGTATAGCAAAGGAAATGTGCGTACCAACGAGGGCAAGTTCGTATCTATAGTCGGTACGCGTACGGCGACCGACCGCGGGAAAGAACTCACCCGCCAACTGGTACTCGACTTGGCGCAACTCGTCCCCGATGTGACGATCATCAGCGGCTTGGCGTATGGTATCGATGTCGCAGCCCACCGCGCGGCACTGGAGGCAGAAATCCCGACTCTTATTATCCCCGCACATGGACTGGATAGAATCTATCCCGCCGTACACCGCCCCGTGGCGGTGCAGGCATTGGAGCGTGGCGGTATCCTTACGGAGTACCCCACGGGAACGCCGCCCGAGCGGCAGAATTTCGTAGCCCGTAACCGTATCGTGGCAGGGCTGGCAGATGCCGTAGTGTGCGTCGAATCGAAACTGAAAGGCGGTTCGCTCATCACGGCGCAAATGGCATTGGACTATAGCCGCGACCTCTTTGCATTCCCCGGTCGTCCTACCGACGACAACGCCCACGGCTGCAACGACTTAATCCGTCGGCAGAAAGCAGCATTGATAGAGTCCGCAGCCGACCTGGTCTATGCCATGCAGTGGGATGTGGCGCAGACCAAGCACACCACGCAGACCGAGATACCCGACCTCTTCGCCACCTTGCCGCCTACGCAGCGCACCATACTCGATAAGTTGCACGAGCAGGAGGACGGCATGCACATCAACTTAGTTGTTATGGAAACGGGGCTGCCTTACCCCGATGTCTCCTCCGAACTGATGCTCCTAGAAATGCAAGGTCTAGTCAAGTCCCTCCCCGGCGGCCTCTACCGCGCCCTCAAATAACCAACAAAGTAGAAACCCCTATATCCTCCAACACTTTTGGAGTCCCTATATCCTTACTGCCACACGCATAGAGAAACGCTTTCCTTCGTATGGGGAGACAAGGGGAGGATATGAATACAGACACCCCCCAAAAGAGTCTGCGTGATACAAAAAAGAGAGTCCGCTTGTGAGCGAACTCTCTTTCCGTGTTGCCTAACCAGGATTCGAACCCAGACAGACAGAACCAGAATCTGTAGTGCTACCATTACACAATTAGGCAGTGATTGTTTGAAATCGAGCGCAAAGGTACGGCAAATTCTCGATATGTGCAAATAAAATCAGCAAAAAAGATGCGTAACCGGTAGAAAAAGAGCAGATTTTACTCATCCGTGCCAATATATACCCGCTTATTCGCCACCAAAAGTACCTCGGCAAGTCTTCAATCGGTACACCCTTTAGTCGGATATGCTCCCTTATTCTCTACCGAGAATCCCTTGCGTGGCTACTACTTTTCCTCTGCGGCGAGGAGAGAGGGCAGGTATTCATCGCGCACATAGGAAAAGTTGGGCATTTCGGCGAGAATAATACGGCACTGCTCAATCGCTTTCTCACGGTCGCCCGTCTTCTCGTAGCATTGTGCGATACAAAGACTGAGCGAGGCGTAGTTCCAAATATGCTTATAATCGGGGGTCTGCCGAAATATCTGCTTGGCACGGGTGAACATCTTCAATGCCTCCTCCTTGTCGCCCCCAAAGGCAGAGGGCGCATAGAAGTCCACATTCGCTTTCAGTGTAAGCACATACGGGTCGTCGGGGGCTAACTGCGCGGCTTTCTTGACCATCTTAAACGACTGCAAACCGGACGAGAACAGCCGCGAGCGATTGAGAAGGAAATCGTAGGCGTGGATAGAAGACATATACATACAATAGTGCGCCTCGCAGATATGCTGCGCGGCAAACTCTTCTGCTACATGGTTACGGAAATGCGTCAGGTAATCCACGGCGTTCGGATACTTATTGTCTATCGCTACTGCCACGAAGCCGTACTCGTAGTTCAGCAGTCGCTTGCGCTCCGAAACGGAGAGCGTGTCCCAATCCGCCTCGTCGATATAGTGCTGCCAGGTCGCCATATCCCGCTCCATATACGCTTGATAGAGTTGTTCCTCGGTATATTCGGCGTAAACGGAAAGAGTACAGAGTAGAAAAGCAGCCAGCAGCGCAAGTGTCATAAGAGTGAATGATTTATAAGGGCGTCCCTACGGGGGAGAAAAGATAAAAGAGCGTATCCGACAGAGGTACGCTGCTGAATACTGCCTGCAGAGTGCAAAATATGTACCAAACCGCCTTTCTGCAAGGAAAATTCGCCGAAAGGCACACGAAATGCTGATTTTTGCGCAGGGCTTGTGTATCTCGAGAAATGTTCGTACCTTTGCAAAAACTTGGCTTTATGGGAAGCGGAAAATGGATATTAGGCGGATTGGGCTTCGTACTGGCAGGTCCTATCGGCGCACTGATAGGAGTCTTCGTCGGCTCACTGATTGATATGTCGGCACATGCCCTGACGGGAGGTGCGGACGAGACGACAAACGAAACAGGCGGTTCGTTTGGCAGCGGGCGTATGTACGACAGCAATGGCAATCGACGGGCGACGGTAGGCGATATTCGAGTATCGATGGTAGTGCTGTTTGCGTGTGTCATTAAGGCAGACGGGCGAGTGCTGAAGTCCGAAGTGAATTATATCAAGCCGTTCCTCCTGCGCAACTATGGTGAACAGGGGGCGAAAGAGGCACTCCACCTGCTCAAACAACTGCTGGAGAAGGATATTGACGAGCGGGCGGTATCGGAGCAAATAGGGCAGCATGTCAACTACTCGACCCGCTTGGAGATAGTCCATTTCCTCTTCGAACTGGCGAAAGCAGACGGCGAGATAAGCCCCGAAGAGACGGCGGTAATAGCCCGCATTGCCTCCTATATGGGGCTGACGGATGCGGATTATCAGTCGCTTGCCGCACTCTTCCAACGGAAACAAGACCCGAATTGGGCATACACGGCGTTGGAGATTGCGCCTACTGCCAGCGACGAGGAGGTGAAGAAGGCGTATCGGCGTATGGCGATGAAGTACCACCCCGACAAAGTAGCCAATGCGGGCGAGGAGGTGCGGCAGAACGCCACCGAGAAATTCCGTGCTATCAACGAAGCCTACGAGGCGATAAAATCCAGTCGGGGGATGAATTGAGAAAGTAAAGAATACTATATATACCCATGAAAAGAATACTTCCTTTCCTATTAGCGGCACTGCTGCTGACGGCGTGCGGCGGCAAGAACGAACGCCTGCTGACTAGTGCAACGGGAACTATCTACGAGTGCCTGACCGTTATCCCGAACAAGGCACTCACGCAAGAGTCGCTCGACCGTATTACAGCCGCCGAGGCACTACACCCAACGGGGAGTGCGTATCAACAGCCCGTCACGACCGACTACGACTTCGTCAAGAGTGTAATGGGGGCGGATATGCCGTGCCTGCCACAAATGGAGCCGTACTTTGTACTGACACAGGTCAGTATGGCGAATTTCGACAGTTACCTGAAGCCGACCCGCAATATCCTTATTGTGGATATCGATGCGGATAAGTACACGCAGACCAAGGCGAAGGTCTCTACCGATGTGTGGGCTACGCCGCAGGCGGTATATCGTATCCAAGCCCCAACGCAAGAGGCGTTTGTGGACTACTGGCTGGCAAACGGCGAGGCGGTGCGTACTTGGTTCGTGCGAGAGGAACTGCGGCGGCAGACGCTGTTCTATCGTGCGAATACCAACAAGGAGGTGCGCCAACGCTTGCAGAACGGCTTCGGGTGTGATATGCTAGTACCCGAGGACTACCTGTTCCTAATGGACACGACGCTTGCGGACGATGTGCACCTTCTCTGGTGCTGCAACAACAAAGGGGCTATGCGGCGTGACTTGGTGGTGTATAGTTACCCCTATACCGACGACAGTACATTCACTGCCGCTTACCTCAATCGGAAACGGGATGCGGTGCTGTCGCAGGTGGTCAGTGCATCCGTACCGGGGTCGTATATGGGGACGGAGTATCGTATCATGCCCCCCGAGGTGCAGACGATTGCTTCGCTCGACCCGAAATACAAGAACGGGTTCTATGCCACCGAGGTGCGGGGACTGTGGAAAATCTATCACGGGGAAGCAATGGGAGGTCCCTATGTGAGCCACACACGCCTCGATCAACTGCAAGGGCGAGTGATTACCGCAGAGGCTTTCCTCTTTGCCGCAGGGCAGAAGAAACGCAACGCCCTCCGTCAATCCGAAGCCATTCTCTATACGCTCTCGCTGCCGACCGATACTATTCGGTAACGACTTAGGAATATACAATACGCCTTCTATTGCTTGCTCTATCGGAAAGAGTCTGCAATAGAAGGCGTTCTTTGTATAGTTACTACTAGGCGTGCGAGAGGGCGGATAGGGTCGTGCGAATGGACGCATGAATAGCCGTGGAGTTCGGCACGAGGGGAAGACGGAGATAGTTCCCGATAATACCGCGTTGGGCAAGGACGGTCTTGATACCGCTCGGATTGCCCTCTGCAAAGAGCAGACGGATGATGTCGGCATACTCGGTTTGCAGCGTGCAGTTCTTCTCGTGTACAATGCGGTGGAACACATCGGGGAAAGCGTTCGAGGCAACGGATATCAGCCCTGCCGCTCCTGCTTCCATCAGTTCGCAGGCAATGCCGTCGTCCCCAGAGATAACGAGGAAATCGGTCGGGGCTTCGCGGATAAGGTGCTGTATCTGCTCGATATTGCCGCTCGCTTCTTTAATACCGCAGACCTTGTCGGGGTGTGCTGCATGGATACGCAGTACGGTCTCGGGCAGCAGGTTCACCCCCGTGCGCCCCGGTACATTGTAGAGCAGCACG
>CAVFIY010000103.1:0-6837 GCA_963622435.1 Bacteroides uniformis
GGGCAATCTATAGGCGTGAGGAGGCGCAGTTGGTGGCGGTATATGGGCGTCGCCGTGTGGGAAAGACCTACTTAATCCGCGAGTTGTTTGGCAGTGAGTTTTCCTTTTATCATACGGGTATATCGCCCGTCGGGTTGAATAAGGGGAGTATGCTTTCCGCCCAGTTGCAGGCATTCAGTGTGTCGCTTGAGCGATACGGCAGTGTGCATACCGCCCCGCTGAAGGATTGGTTCGCTGCATTCAATGCATTGCGTGAACTGCTAGAGCCGCAGTTGGTTAAGGGAAAGACAGTGGTCTTTATCGATGAGATGCCGTGGTTGGATACACCCCGCTCGCAGTTCATCTCTGCTTTCGAGTACTTCTGGAATAGTTGGGGTGCAGGGCAGCACAACCTGCTGTTGATAGTCTGTGGTAGTGCCACGGCGTGGATAAAGAACAAACTCATCAATGCGCACGGCGGCTTGTACAATCGCCTCACTGCCGAGGTGCAACTTCGCCCGTTTACTCTGCGCGAGGCGGAAGAACTGCTGAAACAGCACGGTATCTGCGTTAGCCGATACGACATTGCCGAGTTGTATATGGCAGTCGGGGGTGTTCCCTACTATCTGAATTACGCAGAGCCTGGGTTGAGCATAGCGCAGAATATCGATAACCTGTTCTTCAATAAGAAAGCACCGCTCAAGGACGAGTTCGAGCGGCTGTTCGGTTCTCTTTTCTCTAATCCCGATGACTATAAGGCTGTAGTGCGTCTGTTGGCAACAAAGCACATCGGCTTCTCTCGGGAGGATATTTCCTCTTTGGCGCATATCCCGACGGGGGCGGGGCTGACGCAGGTGCTGCGTGCCTTGGAGCGGAGCGACTTTATTGAGTCGTACCACCCGTTCGGTGAAAGTAACCGTGTGAGGCTGTACCGTCTGACAGACCCGTTCTGCCGCTTCTATCTGCAGCAGGTGGAGGGGAAGAAACACGCGGAGCATTATTGGCAGAGTAATCAGAATCTGCCCGCTTTGAATGTGTGGCGAGGCATTGCATTCGAGGAAATATGCCTGTTGCATAGCGAGCAGATGAAGCGTGCGCTTGGCATAGAGGGGGTTGCCACGGAGCAGTCTGCCTGGGCAATGCGGGGGACGGAGGAACAAACGGGTACGCAAATAGACCTTATCCTTGTTCGGCAGGATAGGGTAGTCAATGTGTGCGAGATGAAGTATGTGTCCGATGAGTTTGCGGTGAGCCAAGCCTACGAGGCGACGCTCCGTAAGCGGCGGAATGTGATTATGCAGATGCTGTCGAAGAAGCAGAGCGTGCAGATGACTTTGGTTACCACTTTCGGACTGAAATACGGAACCTACTCAGGCGCATTCCAAAGTGTTATCCTCTTGGACGACTTATTCACTTAATCCCAACCTTATTTCTCCACGACTCACAAAAACCACCCACTCGTGGACGATTAAGCCCTTCTTATTTGTCCGAAACTCACTAAAAACACCCACTCGTGGACATTTAATCCCCTCTGTACTCCACCAATCACCACTTCTATTTTTCCCAACTATATAGTAAAAAGATACTACCATTACACTTTTATCAAGATAAAAATGCGCTTCGACTACACTTTTATCAAGATAAAAATGTATCCACACAACACTTTTATCAAGATAAACTTGTCAGTATCGCTTTTTATCTGTATCTTTGCAGCCGAAATAGAACGATAGTATGAACCGATTTGCCTTACAACAACTGCTTGACTGGAAGAATAGTGCGACTCGCAAGCCGCTCATTATTCGTGGTGCCCGTCAGACGGGTAAGACTTGGCTTATGAAAGAGTTCGGTAAGCAGGCTTTTCAGGACACAATCTATATCAATTTTGAGAACGAACCTCGCTTTCGGGATTTGTTTGCAGCGGACTACGATACGGCGCGTATCATTACCACGATTCAGTTGTTCTATGGGAAGACTATCGATGCCGCAACCACGCTAATCATATTTGATGAGATACAAGCCGTCGAGGGCGGTATCACTTCATTGAAGTATTTCTGCGAGAATGCCCCTCAGTATGCCATTGTGGCTGCGGGTTCGCTGCTCGGTATAGCACTGCACGAGAATACCTCTTTCCCCGTGGGCAAAGTGATGTTCTTGGATATGTCCCCTCTTTCGTTTGCGGAGTTTCTGCAAGCCAACGGGAAGACAATGCTGCTCCAAACTATGCAGCAGGGGCAATGGGAACTGCTGCAGCCATTCCATGCGGAACTGCTCAATCTGCTGCGTACCTATTTGTTCGTCGGCGGAATGCCCGAAGCGGTGCAGCGTTGGATAGACGCACACGACTATGCGGAAGTGCGTGCGGTGCAACACAATATCTTGCGTTCCTACCAAGCCGATTTCTCCAAGCATGCGCCCAAGGAGCAAGTCCCTCGCTTGGATATGGTGTGGAGCAGTCTGCCTGCGCAATTGAGCAAGGAGAACAAGAAGTTTATCTATGGCGTTATGCGTGAGGGTGCGCGTGCCAAGGATTTCGAGTTAGCCATTATGTGGCTGTATAACAGTGGTTTGGTCTTAAAGTCGCACCGTGTGAGTGTGCCTCGTATGCCCCTGTGTGCCTATCAGGATATGCAGGTGTTCAAGTTGTTTATGGTCGATGTGGGGCTGTTGAGTGCATTCGTGGGGTTGGATGCCCGCACTTTGATAGAGGGAGATACTATTTTTACGGAATTCAAAGGGGCGTTGACAGAGCAATTCGTTATGCAGGAACTCGCCACGCTGCAGTTGGATTATATTGGCTATTGGACGAATGAGCGTAGCACCTCCGAGGTGGATTTCGTTATCCAGTCGCGTGGTGAGGTAGTGCCTATCGAGGTGAAAGCGGGAGAGAATTTGCGTGCCCGCAGTTTCTCGCTCTTTTGTCAAAACTATACCCCTCGAATGGCGATGAAAGCATCTACACTCCCGTACCATGCAGATACGGTTATCCGTAATGTCCCGCTCTATGGAGTTGCCGCTTTCCTTTCTTCCTATTTCCAAAACCTTTAGGGAAATGAATATCTAATTTATAAATACACTACTACCATGAAAAACTTATTGCGTTCTTTAGCAGTCTGTTTGACTATTTCTCTTTCCTTCTCTTCTTGTATCGGTTGCCCTGGTGTGGGCGACTCCTATCCCGACCCCGTGCCGGGCAGTTACGCCTACGGTGCGGACTGCTCGTGGATTACCGAGGAGGAGCAGGACGGTGTCCTCTTCTACGACTCGCTCGGGCAAGCCACGGAGGGTATGCGCCTGATGCGGGGCGTGGGTATGAATGCCGTGCGCCTGCGCGTCTGGGTTAACCACACGACGGGCTGGTGCAACAAGGAGGATGTGCTGGTCAAAGCCAAGCGTGCCAATGCCCTCAAACTTCGTGTGATGATCGATTTCCACTACTCCGATTACTTCGCTGACCCGAGTACGCAGACTACGCCCACAGCATGGGCGAACTACGACCTTGCTCAACTGCGCCAAGCGGTGGCAGACCACACGACCGATGTGCTGACAGCCCTGCGCGACAGCGGTATCTCCCCCGAGTGGGTACAGGTCGGCAACGAGACCCGCTGCGGTATGCTCTGGCCGACAGGTCGCCTCTGGGACACCACAGGCGAATACCCCAACGGGTGGAAGAACTATGCCGCCCTGACCCTCTCGGGCTACAATGCCTGCAAGGCGGTCTTCCCCGATGCCCTTGTGATTGTGCATATCGACAATGCCTATGAGAATAACAATTGGTTCTTCCGCAAGATGAAAGAGAACGGCGGCAAGTTCGATATGATAGGCTTGAGCCACTACCCGATGATGACCGAGTGGACAGGCAAGACCTGGCAGGAGGTTAACCGTCTGGCGGCGCAGAATATCCAACTGCTCTATAAGGAGTTCGGCTGCCCGATTATGATATCCGAGATAGGCACTATCGCTGCCCAAGATGCAATGGGAAAGAAAGTCATCGAGGACTTCCGCAGCCGTATTGACACGCTGGACTATGTCAAAGGCATGTTCTATTGGGAACCGCAGATATACAACGGTTGGCGTCCCAAGGAGTACGAAACAGCCGGATGGGGCGCATATAATATGGGTGCTTTCACCTCCAAAGGCCAGCCAAACTCCTCTCTCAAAGCCCTCTGGAAACACTGATAATCCTTATAAGACCCTCTCGATAATTCGAGAGTCCTACCATGAACACACTACTTCTTTCCATTGCCACGCTGCTCACCTCGTGGCAGTTTGCCTTTGAGCAGACCGAGCATCAACTTCCCGCTCCCGAGAGCAAGTCTTGGACGCAAGTTACCGTCCCCCACGATTGGGCAATCTATGGCGCATTCGACCGTGCGAATGACCTCCAGAATGTCGCAGTCTGGCAGAACGGCGAGACTGTCCCCTCCCTGAAAACAGGGCGTACGGGCGGTCTTCCCTATGTGGGTAAGGCGTGGTATAAGTATGCGCTGTCCTTGCCTGCGGTCGATACCACCGAGGTCTATACCCTCCTCTTCGACGGTGCAATGTCGGAGGCGGAGGTCTTTGTCAATGGAGAGAAAGTCTGCGAGTGGCCCTACGGCTATAATGCCTTCCATTGCGACATAACGCCCTACCTCCAATCGGGCGACAATACGATTGCCGTCCGCCTCGAGAACCGCCCGCAGAGCAGCCGTTGGTATCCCGGTGCGGGGCTGTTCCGTAATGTACATCTCATCCGTTCTGAGCGCACCCATGTCCCCGTCTGGGGCGTGGATATCCGCACGCCGTATGTGTCCGATACGCTGGCGGCGGTCAATGTGAAGACCGTGGTGGACAATGCGTTGGGGCATCATATCACGCTCCGTACCCGCCTTGTTGAGCAGCGCACGGGGGCGGTGGCAGACTCCCTCGTTTCCGAATACGATGTGCGCCACGCCCTGCCTTTGGAGCAAAATTTCACCCTCTCGCACCCCGCTCTCTGGTCGCCCGAAAGCCCCGCGCTCTATACGGCGCAGACCGTCGTCCTGGCAGACGGTGTGCCTACCGATACGGTGCAAACCACTTTCGGTATCCGCTCTATCCAAATCGTGCCGAATGTGGGCTTCCTCTTGAACGGCAAGGTGCGTAAGTTCCAAGGTGTCTGCCTCCACCACGACTTAGGTCCCCTCGGCGCAGCCGTCAGCCGCCAGGCGATACTCCGCCAACTGCTTATGCTCCGTGATATGGGCTGCGATGCCATCCGTACCTCGCATAATATGCCTGCGCCCGAACTTATCGAACTCTGTGATTCACTGGGCTTTATGGTCATGTGCGAGCCGTTCGACGAGTGGGATTGGGGTAAGTGCGATAACGGCTACCACCGCTTCTTCGACGAGTGGGCGGAGCGGGATATGGTCAATATGCTTCGCCATTTCCGCAACAGCCCTTCTATCGTGATGTGGTCGGTGGGCAACGAGGTGCCGACCCAGTGTTCGCCCGATGGCTATCGGGTGGCGAAGATGTTGCAGGACATCTGCGACCGTGAGGACGGTACTCGCCCCGTTACGGCGGGTATGGACCAGGTCAGTTGCGTCTTGGAGAATGGCTTTGCGAGTATCCTGCAGGTCGTGGGGCTGAACTACAGGGCGTTTCGCTACGAGGAAGCGTACCGCCGCACCCCGCAACGCCTTGTCTTGGGGTCGGAAACCGCATCGACAGTGTCTTCGCGCGGGGTCTATCTCCTGCCTGCTGTGCCGGATAACACTTCGTCTATTACCGACCATAACCACCCGGGCGGTACGAGCAAGACCAACCAGTGTTCGGGCTACGACCTTCAGTACTGCCCGTGGAGCAACCTCCCCGACGAGGATTTCCGCAATATGGATGACTACCCCTGGACGATAGGGCAGTTCGTCTGGACGGGCTTCGATTACCTTGGCGAACCGTCCCCTTACGACACGGACGCATGGCCGTCCCACTCTTCGTACTTTGGTATTATCGACCTGGCGGGTATTCCCAAAGACCGTTACTATCTCTACCGTTCGCAGTGGAACCGCACGGCGCATACCACGCACCTCTTGCCGCATTGGAACTGGCAGCAGGGCGATACCGTCCCCGTTATGGCATATACCGATGCCGATGAGGCGGAACTCTTCTTGAACGGGCGCAGCCTGGGCAAACGCCATAAGTACAGCCGTGAGGAAGCAGACTCGGCAGCCCAAGCGGGTGATGTGTTGGCACTGCAACGCCGTTATCGCCTTATCTGGGACGCTGTGCCGTTCGAGGCAGGCGAACTGCGTGTCGTTACCGCCACGGGTGAAGCGGTGCAGCACACGGCAGGCAAACCGCACCATATCGAGTTGGCAGAGGAGGCGCTCCCCGAGAGCGATTTGCACTTCGTCCGTGTGCGTGTCTGCGATAAGGACGGTAACCTCTGTCCGCACGCCGACCACCTGATACACTTCTCCGTCCGCCCCCGCCCCGCCACTAAAGCGGGAGCCAACACCCCCGCCCATTTCGTCGCTGCAGCCAATGGCGATGCCGCCAACTTGGATGCATTTAATGCCTCGTACCACCATGCCTTTGCGGGTGAATTGACAGCCATTGTCTCGGGCGATTGCACCCTCACCGCCACCGCCTCGGCTCTCCGCTCCGCCAAGATAACTCTGTAGTCTTCTCTCTTGTCCTATTAGACTTATTATCCCTATTCGTCTCATTAGCCCCATTAGACTTATTAGTCCTATTTGCCCTATTCGTCCTATTCGTCCTATTCGTCCTGTTAGCCTTATTAGTCCTATTCCTCCGACATCCACAGTCCCCTCGTTTGCTGCCGCCTGGGGGCGTGGGTGTCCCCACCCGCGGCGGTTTGGAACAAACCGTTTG
>CAVFIY010000104.1:0-6806 GCA_963622435.1 Bacteroides uniformis
CTACAAGAGTGGCGGCTATTATACATTTAGTTCAAAAGAATTGGAACAGTATATTAACTATAAATTGAGTGGTCATGAAAAACAAAAAAATCTCTTTTCCGTTGACGAATAACGGATTTTTGGATGTCATCTCGAATTCTTTTTGTGAATTCTTACAGTCCGGCACTTCTCGTAGTACAGCCAAGTTAAAACCACTACACGGGGCTATCGCCCAAGATTTAGCACAAAGGCTCGGCGCGGAATACTGTATAAAGTCGCAGGGGTGGGGAAATGATAAAGAAGGGGATATACAGGGGCGCTATGTGGATAAGATGGTGGATATAACAATCTGCAATGCACAAACCCAAAAGGCAATTGCGGGGATTGCAGTCAAATTTGTTATGCAAAACTATTCGCAGAATTCCAATAACTATTTTGAGAATATGCTTGGCGAGACGGCGAATATTCGTGCGAATAATTGTCCTTATTTTCAGATATTCATCATATTAGATCGTTTGCCTTACTACAAGAAAGACAAACATATAGCCCGTTGGGAGACTTTTACGGAGCATAATGCGGATAAATATCTCACCTTATCGCAGGATAATGTAGAGATGTTTTTTCATACACCGAATAAGACACTTTTGTATGTAGTGCATATACCGGATAACGATACATTATTAGGTAAAACGGATGTAGAGTATCGGAGGTTCTATTCGCAATGCAATCTGCCCATGAGTTTGTCCGCTAATGTGTATTCTAACTTTGGAAACTCTATTATTCTAAATGACTATGTGAACTTTATTGATAAGGTGTATCATACAATCAAGGCGTTATAATGCCCCAAGTGTATATTGTACAGAAATAGCGATGTCCGTGTGACATCGCTATTCCTGTATAATACTGCGCATTATGCATTAACTATCAGTGGCGACATACGACCACCATTATGCATTGTGCATTTAGCATTGTGCATTGTTTTACAGTCTTGCCTTGATGGCTTTGGACTCGGCTTCGTAGCCGGGTTTGTCGAGGAGGGCGAACATATTCTTCTTGTATGCCTCCACACCCGGTTGGTTGAACGGATTGACATCCAGCAGATAACCCGAGATACCGCACGCACGCTCAAAGAAATAAATCAGTTCGCCGAGGTAGTACTCGTTGAGTTGCGGCATGGTAATCTTCAAGTTAGGCACGCCGCCGTCCACATGGGCGAGCATCGTACCCAACTCTGCCATTTTGTTCACTTCGTCCACACGCTTGCCCGCGAGGAAATTCAGTCCGTCGAGGTTTGCCTCGTCGTACGGGAACTCCACTGTGTGGTTGGACTCTGCAACAGAGATAACCGTCTCGAAGAGGTGCCGCTCACCGTCTTGTATGTACTGTCCCATCGAGTGCAGGTCGGTCGTGAAGTCCACGCTGGCAGGGAAAATGCCCTTATGGTCTTTGCCTTCCGACTCCCCGTAGAGTTGTTTCCACCACTCCGAAACATAGTGCAATTTCGGGTGGAAATTCACGAGCAACTCTATCTTCTTGCCCTGCTCCGAGTAGATACTGTTGCGGGCAGCGGCATACTGTGCGGCGGGGTTCTCCTCAAACGGTGTGTCTATTCCACACACCTCTGCCATACGCGCTGCACCGTTGATAAGTTCTTGAATATCAAAGCCTGCGCAGGCAATAGGCAGCAGCCCGACAGGCGAGAGAACAGAGAAGCGTCCGCCGATATTGTCCTCAATCACAAAGGTTTTGTATCCCTCTTGAGTTGCCAAGGTGCGCAATGCTCCTTTCTTGGCGTCGGTGATGCAGACGATGAGTTTCTGTGCAGCCGCCTTGCCTTGCTGTTTCTCCAACTGCGTCTTGAGCAGGCGGAAAGCGAGTGCAGGTTCGGTGGTAGTACCCGATTTCGAGATGCAGATAATACCGAATTTCTTGTTCGCAAGCAGTTCCTGCAGTTCGTAAAGGTAGTCCTCGCCGATGTTCTGCCCCGCATAGACAATGGCGGGTTTCTTGTCTTCTAACCATGCGAAGGAGTTAGACAGTGCGTCGTTTACGGCTTTCGCACCTAGATACGAACCGCCGATTCCGATGCAAACTATTACCTCGCACTCTTTGCGGAGCAAGTCTGCAGTTGCCTGAATATCTGCCAATTGCGGCTTAATGTCTTCGGGCAGGTTCATCCACCCCAAGAAATCATTGCCCTTGCCCGTGCCTTTTACAAGCATTTCCTGGCAGTTGGCTACTTTTGCTTTGTACGCATTGACTGCGTCCGCACTAACGGCTTTCGCATACGAAAATTGAATGTCTTTCATATTGTTTTGTATTTTTCGCGCTTCGCGCGTATGTTTGCTGTCGCGTATTTTCGCTGAAGCGTATTTTTGCACTTCGTGCGTATTCTCGCTATCGCGTATGTTTGCTATGTGTGTCGTAATTCTTAATTCCTAATTCCTAATTCTTAATTCTTAATTCTTAATTCTTAATTCTTAATTCCTAATTCCTAATTGTCCTATCCTCCTTACTTCTAGTTAAGAATTATGAATGACGAATTATGAATGAGTAGGGTAAGAACAGGGTAACATCAGGGAAAGAACAGGGAGAAACCAATTAATAATTAACAGTTAACAATTAACATGCAGCAGGGGCAATTAACAATTAACAGTTAACAATTAACATGCAGCAGGGTCAGTTAACAATTAACAGTTAACAATTAACATGCAGCGTATACAATTGTGCATTGTCAATTCCCTGCATATTCTTAATTCCTAATTCCTAATTCCTAATTAAGCAATTACTGTAACTTCTTCGTCAGTTCGCGGATGGTGAGGGTGGGGGACTTGCGCTCGTAGAGGATGTCGTACATCGCGTCCACTATCGGCAGGCTGACACGCATACGCTCGTTGGCGAGGTGAATCGCCCGTGTGCCGTAGTAGCCTTCCGCCACCATTTCCATTTCCATCTGTGCCGCTTTCACCGAGTAGCCCATGCCGACCATCTGCCCGAACTGCCTGTTGCGGGAGAACTTGGAGTATGCTGTCACAAGTACATCCCCCAAATATCCGCTCGCCGTGATGTCGCGGTGGGTGTTGGACATCGCCATGGCAAAACGCTGAATCTCCTGTATGGCATTGGTCAGCAGCACGGCTTGGAAATTGTCGCCATAGTGCAGACTTTGGCACATACCCGCCGCAATGGCGTAGATGTTCTTCATCACGCTCGAGTACTCCAGCCCCACTACATCGTTGCTCGTGGTCGTCTGCACAAACTCGGTGCGGAACAGTTCCTGCCACTTGTTGGCGTTCTCGAGGTTCTCGCAGCCGATAGTCAGATAACTCAACCGCTCCAGCGCAATCTCCTCCGCGTGGCAGGGCCCCGCGATAATACCCAGTTGCTCCATCGGGATATTAAAGCGTTGGTTGAGATAATCCGTCACGATGATGTTGTCGTCGGGTATCATTCCCTTCACCGCCGAGATGACGATTTTGTGCGTCATGTTTCGGCGTATCTTATTGAGCGACTGTTTAATATAAGGAGACGGAATAGCCAGTATCAGCAAGTCGGAATGGGCAATCACCTTATTGATATCCGACGAAAAACGGATACGCGACACATCGAACGAGGCGGCGCCGAGATAACTCGGGTTCTTGCCCGTCGACATAAACTCGTCGATAACCTCCTGCCGGCGGATATACCAATTTATCTCGGTTTGGTTGGTTAGCACTATTTTTGCCAATGCCGTTGCCCAACTACCGGAGCCTAATATAGCAACCTTTTTGTACATCGTACTTGTAAGTTTATTGGTTTGTCCGTTTATGCGTTTATGCGTGGTTTAGTTGGTTTAATTAGTTAATGAGTTAAACTTCTCAACTTTCTGAACTTATTTAACTACGCATAAACCTATCAACTTATCAACGGATAAACATTCACTGTCTCATCACGCTTCGGGTTTCATGGTGGGGAAGAGCAGCACCTCTTGAATGGTGGGTTGCCCCGTCATGAGGATGGTCAGTCGGTCGATACCGATACCGATACCGGAGGTGGGGGGCATACCGTATTCCAACGCACGCATAAAGTCGTGGTCGATCACCATTGCCTCGTCGTCGCCCTTGTCTGCCAACTTCATCTGCTCCACAAAGCGGTTGTATTGGTCGATGGGGTCGTTGAGTTCGCTGTACGCATTCGCCAACTCTTTCCCGTTGACCATCAACTCAAAACGCTCGGTCAGCCCGGGTTTGGAGCGGTGCATCTTCGTTAGCGGCGACATCTCCACGGGGTAGTCGGTGATGAAAGTCGGCTGAATGAAAGTGCCTTCGCAGGTCTCGCCGAATATCTCGTCGATGAGTTTGCCTTTGCCCATGTGTTCGGTGTCCTCCACCCCGTATTTCTTCGCCGCCTCGCGTATCTCGTTTTCGCTCATCGTGCTGAGGTCAAGCCCCGTCTTCTCCTGAATGGCTTCCAGGATAGGCAAGCGGCGATAGGGGGCTTTGAAGTCCACCTCGTGGTCGCCAATCTGCACTTTTGTCGTGCCGTTTACGGCGATGGCGATGCGCTCCAGCAACTGCTCGGTGAAGGACATCATCCAATTGTAGTCTTTGTACTGCACATAGAGTTCCATACAGGTAAACTCGGGGTTGTGGCTGCGGTCCATACCCTCGTTGCGGAAGTTACGCCCTATCTCGTACACACCCTCGAAACCGCCGACAATCAAGCGTTTGAGGTACAACTCGGTGGCGATACGCAGATACATATCCACATCCAGCGCGTTGTGGTGCGTGATGAACGGGCGAGCCGATGCGCCACCTGCAATCTGCTGTAGGATAGGCGTTTCCACCTCCGTGTACCCTGCCTCGTCGAACACCTGACGCATCGTGCGGATGATAGTGGCACGCTTGGTGAAAGTCTCTTTCACGCCGTCATTCACTATCAGGTCAACATAGCGTTGGCGGTAGCGTTGTTCAGGGTCGTTGAAGCCGTCGTATGCCACGCCGTCTTTGTATTTCACAATCGGCAGCGGGCGCAGGCTCTTCGCCAGCACGGTCAGTTTCTTCGCGTGAACCGAAATCTCGCCCGTTTGTGTGCGGAAAACGAAGCCCTCAATGCCGATGAAATCACCAATATCGAGCAGTTTCTTGAATACGACATTGTACATCTCTACAGCAGGCGTAGCGGGGGTATCGACCTCCCCATGCCCCTCCATAGGAGGGGTTGTCGGAGTATCGGATAGCCCCCTCTCTGAGAGGGTTGGGGGAGTCGGTGCTTGCGATTGAATATCATCGCGGCTGACATAGACTTGTATGCGCCCTTTGGAGTCCTGCAATTCGATGAAAGAGGCTTTGCCCATAATACGGCGGGACATCAGTCGCCCTGCAATGCGCACTTCTTTTCCTGTGTACCACGCTGCGGAAGTGTCCTCATCGGCAAAGTTATTCTTAATGTCGGTGGAATAACCGGTTACTACATATTCGGCAGCAGGGTAGGGGTCAATGCCCATATCCCGCATGGTTTGCAGACTCTGTCTGCGTACTTGTTCTTGTTCGCTTAATTCCATATATAGTGTTGTAATTTGTCTTTTTGTAATAGGTAAGTAGCGTACAAACCAAATTCGCTGCAAAGGTACAATTTTTCTTTCAATCGTGCAAACAGAAACCAACGCACAATTCATAATTACTACTGTTGCGATAATTTTGATGATACAGATTATGTAATCCGACACAAAGCAGCACATCCGGCAGCCTGGGGGCGTGGGTGTCCTCACCCGCGTGGTTTGGAACAAACCATTTGACCATATTGTGGTGATTTATCGCAACAGTGGTAATTCCTAATTCCTAATTTCTTATCCACCGTGCCACAAAAATTAGGCTGCCCCTGTGTGAGGAGGCAGCCTATGCGTTTTTAATGTGGAAAGGGCTTATTCCACGCAGTGTACGCCGTCGCCTATCTCGGCGATGTAGAACTCGGCTTTGAGACCGGTCTTCTCGGTGTACTCTTTGCCCACTTGCTCGATGAAGGTCGGGATAGCCTCTTCACGCACGAGCGATACGGTGCAGCCGCCGAAGCCGCCGCCCGTCATACGACTGCCCAGCACGCCGTCTATCTTCCATGCCGCAGCGGCGAGGGCATCCAGTTCGGGTCCCGTAACCTCATAGTCGTCGCGCAGGGAGATATGGCTCTGCGTCATCAGTCGCCCAAACTCCTCGATATTGCCTGCCTGCAGTGCGGTTACGGCATTGCGCGTGCGCTCTACCTCGCTCACTACATGGTGCGCACGGCGGTAGATGACGGGGTCGGTCAGCACATGCTTTACTTGGTCGAAGTCCGCCATTGTCAGTTCTGCCAAGCACTTGATAGGATGCACGGTCGAAATCTGCTCCACGGCGGCGTGGCACTGCTGTACGCGCTCGTTGTATGCCCCCGAATCCAAGTGGTGTGGCGAGTGGGTGTTGCTCACAACTACCTTAATACCATTCAGTTGCACGGGTACGAGTTCAAATTGCAGCGTATCGCAGTTGAGGAAAATAGCGTGATTGGCTTTGCCTTGTGCGGAGGCAAACTGATCCATAATTCCGCACATCACGCCTGCAAACTCATGCTCGGCGGCTTGTCCTATCTTGGCAATCTCGGTGCGGTCGCAGCCGGCGTGGAGCAGTTCGCTGAATGCGTATGCCGTAACCACCTCCATAGCGGCACTGCTGCTCAGTCCTGCGCCGGCAGGCACATTGCCCCAGTAGAGCAAGTCGTACCCCTGCTCGAAAGTATAGCCCTTTTTGATGAACTGTGCTATACAGCCGATAGCGTAATTTGCCCACGCCCGATTGGGTAGGGGAGTGGTCAGT
>CAVFIY010000105.1:0-6776 GCA_963622435.1 Bacteroides uniformis
CCAAACATTGTGCATAACGACCAACGCCCCAAAAGAATAAGCAGTACCTTTGCACCGATACATATATGCCTGCAAACCATTTATAATCATGTCCATACAGACACGATCTGTCAGTTGGCGAAACATATTATGTCCCATGAGTTATGCTAGCGCTGACAACAGAAGTAACTACGACCAACCAATTTCCCCAACAGAACAAGTATCTATGAGCGTTCCAAGGAGGTGGATGGTACTCGCTTTGGCGATTGGAAAATGGATTTGATTGTGAATAGACAGCAGTATGTTATATTGACCTTGGTATAAACTAACACCAATATGTGCTTATGGAACGCATACGCACAAAATGTAGTTGTTATTGGACAAGTACATCTTTATTTGGACATTAGCACAGATAATATTCTTATTCATTGGATTTTTGTACAACTACACCGACGAGCCTGTCATAGCGTGCGCCGAAGGGACGGTAATAGACATAGACGCTGTATTTATTCTCTGTCTGCCAGTGCGAACCCTCTGTGCGCTGCAGCGTTACTATACCTTTTCTCTGTGCAGTTGCCCCGACAGTATTTCCACCTTTCGGCACAAACCAATACTGATAGTCGTAGCCGCCCTGTTTCACCAACGCCGTGAGGTAGTAGCAGCGGTTCTCGTTATCGTACTGCATACGGTTCGCTACACCTAACTCATTGTAAAACAAGTCTCCCCCGACATAGACAACGCCGTCGAACCACGGAGTCTCTCGCGGCAGCGTCCAATGCACCCACATATACTCCGCCTCTGTATCACTGTCGTTTGTCCGCTCGGCATTCACACGGTACTGCCCATCCACATCGTATTCGTGCATATAAGGCGTGCCGCACTTGTCTGTTACAACATCCCCTGCGTAGACAGCCCCAACGCCACGCAGTTCGTCAGCAAAGAGCAGCGCATGGTAGTCCCGATTGTCATAGCGCACCTGCTCAATTCCCGTCCCCGCAAAGTACACCGAATAGGCGTCGAAGTGGCGATACTCATTGCCCCCCTCAAAAATCAGCGCCTTATCTCGATAGCGGAAGCGGTTATGTTCCATATAGGTAGGCTGCTGCAGCACCACTTGATTGTCAAGTCGCCCGTTCTGCCGCACCACCACTTTGATTTCGTCGGGACTATTCACAGTGAGCGTACTTGTATTGATTTCTAAATCAACTTGTTGGTAGCGTCCGCTCAACTCAATGTCTGTGTTCGGACGAATGTTGAGGCTTATTCCTTCCAGCGGCTCTACCACCGAGAAGCACACCCACGCTACGGTTTTATCTGTGTCGCCGTCCTCGTAGATTTGCAGCGCATAATTGCCACTCGCTGTTAGTTGCATGTCCTCGTTGGGGAAGAGGAAACGATAGTGGGTGTAGGAGCGTTGCGTGTTGAGCGAATGCTCGTAGTCCGTGATGTCCTGTGTGGTGAAGCCGCGTACAAACTCGCTGCTTGCAAGTGCACTCTCGCGCCCGTCGTGGTTGAGGTGAAGAACGGTGTAAGTGTAGTGATGCACATCGTGGCTCATCTCGTCGAACGACACTTCCAATGTATTGCCCAAGTCCGAACCGTCCACAATGCCGTCTGCCAGCACGAGGAACGGGCGTTCTATTTTGTCTGCCGTGTCATCCGCCGCCGCACTTGCATACTGCACCCGCAGAGTGCGGATGTGCGTATCCAACACTTTCGTGTGGTCCTGCGAGTAAGCCGTCGGCACTGCGCATAGTGCAGAGAGGAACAAGAGGACGGGGCGAAATATATGCATCGTTAATTCCATTTGGAAGACAATATCTGTACAGACAGGCAACAAAATCAGTTTATTGCGAATCTTGTTAGAGGGAGAAGAGAGCAGTACTTATGCGGATATACGCTTCCACTTCGCCCTGCAAAAGTACAAAAATAGTTCCACTCTGCAAAAAAAATGCGTATATATTTGCATATTTCGCAAAAATGCTGTACCTTTGCACCTGCTTTCGTGAGATAGATATGGGTTTCTTTATTCTCGAGTACTAGTTCAGCGTTAGCAGAATGCCACTATGGCTCAGTTGGTAGAGCAACGCATTCGTAATGCGTGGGTCGGCGGTTCGAGTCCGCCTAGTGGCTCTAGAGATTCAAAAGTACGGACACCAGTCCGGCAAATGGCTTCATAAGGAGAGAGACTGCAAAGTATCTCTCCTTTGCCAATTTAATGAGTATCAACAAGTTAAATTGTGCCATTTGCGTGGACTATAAGTTGTTGTAAAGACGCAAAGGTTTTATTCGCAGTTTTTCTTGCAAACATTTCCTTGGGGTTAAACATTCAATTATCGGTGCAGAGGTACGACTTTTTTGTTGAATCCCCAAAACTGTGCCAATAGTGTGACAGAAATGTGACAACGCCTGTGCGCTTCCCGCTCGAACGATTATGCCGACCTCGATTTTCTTCGAAAAAGCGATTTTAAGCATTGCTTTCGAAAATTATACATAGAGTTCTACATATAAGTAAGTAATTTTTTAATTCCTGATTCATAGTTTGCTCAAAATCGGGAGTTAAAAAAAAATGTCTGAAGCAAATGTGAATTTTGCAGCCTCGCGTGCGAATGCAGCGAGTGTAATGTATGCCAACAATGTGGGGACGATTTATGCTAACGCTGCCAACGAAATGTATGCAGGAGCAGCCGAAGCAAGTCCTCAAAGTAGTCCAATCAATTCTACGACTACGGTTTTCAATTTTAGTAGTCCGACCTTTCAGGTGGGAGGGGTGCGGCGGTTTCAGCCTGCCGTGCTGCGACAGAACACCATGGGTTGGTACATCGAGTACTATGCGTTCAATCCTGTTGCCAACGGATTGGAACGCAAGCGCATCCGTATCAATCGGGAGCGCAGGCGGGCGCGCTCGTATGCGGAGTTCCGCTCCATTGCCTCGCAAATGATTATCCGCCTCAATTTTCAACTCTCTTCGGGATGGAGTCCGTTTGTGGCTGCAGCCGTCACGATGCCCGTTGCGGTGCAGCCTGCAATGGGCTATGCAGCAAAGCCTGTTATGGCACAATCTGTTATGGCGCAGCCTGCCGCCGAGCAGTCCCCTATCAACTATGCGGCACAGGCGGTGTATCAAGCCCCGCAAGCCACTGTCTGCTCCACCCCGCAACCCATACAAACCCAACAGCCGGTGCAAGCCCCACAACCCATACAAACGCCTGCACTTGCTGCGTCTGCGCCTGCTGCTCCTGCGCCCGTCAGTCCCGAACCCACGCCGAAGGAAGATGACGGCGCAATCCTTATCACGGATATGATAGAGCGTTTCCTGAAAGCCAAGAGCCGTGAACTGACGGAGAACACGATGCGCAGTTACTCGAGTTTCTGCAACGGCTTTGGTAAGTGGATTGCCACCTATCACCCTGCGCTCAAGACGAATGCGTTCACCAAACGCCTTGCGGTGGAGTATATGGATTATGTCTTCGAGGGTAAGAACTCGAATAAGAACGGCAAGGCGACAAAGCACGATGACGGCACGGTGAGCAACCGCACCTATAACAATAATCTCAAGCAAGGGCGGGCGTTGTTCTCGTGGGCTATTGAACGCTGCTACTGCGAGGAGAACCCGTTTGAGAAGTTAAAGACCAAGCGGGAGGAGCAGAAGACCCGCACAATTATTCCCGAGCAGTGGCGGCAGCGGATACGGGAATACTTCGAGAAGAACAACCCGCAGTATCTCATCATCTGCGAGTTGGTGCATACCTCGCTCATCCGTCCCGTGGAGATAAGCCGTCTGCAAGCGAAGATGGTGAATATCGGCGAGAGTTGTATCGAGATGCCTGCCGACATCACGAAGAACCACAAGGCACGTCGTGCGCGTCTGTCCGATGAACTGCGTGCGATGTTAGCGCAGCACATCATGGGGGCAAAAGCGGATGACTATCTCTTTGCCGACAAGTGTTGGCGTTGCGGGCAAGTACCGATGTCGAGCCATACCTACGGCAATGTGTGGGAGGCGATGCGCAAGGCTATCGACCTGCCGCGTGAGATGCAACTCTACTCGTTGCGGGACACGGGTATCAACGGGATGTTGAAAGCAGGTATCGATGCCCTTTCGGTAATGCAAGCCGCTGACCACCACGACCGTGCGATGACTACTCGCTATGCCAATCACGCCGACCCCGAACTATTCCGTAAACTGAACGAGAAAGCCCCCAAGTTTTAGGCAATTTGTGGAGCATTTGAAATTTTTGGGTATAGTCTTCCTACAACAAAAAACGATACTGCTTGATAGCAATATCGTCTTTCTGGCGGAGAAAGGGGGATTCGAACCCCCGGTACGGTTACCCGTACGACAGTTTAGCAAACTGTTGGTTTAAGCCACTCACCCATCTCTCCGGATATATCATTTGTAGAGTTGTACTCGGCTCAAAAGCGGGTGCAAAGGTAATATATATATTTGATATATGCAAATTTTGCGTGCTTTTTTGCGCTTTTTTATGTGTCTGGCACTTTTCTTGCAGCCCTCCATAGTCTATTATTCAGTATGATCTTTGGACGCTATGGGCGCTGCACGGCAGTCCTTTGTAGTTCATTATTCATCATTAGCAATGCGCCTTGGGGCGATTCTGCTAATACCTAAACAACAGTAACAGTGCATAATACAGAAATAGAACGCAAGTTCCTCGTGACGAGCGACTGCTTCAAATCTATGGCTATTCGCCGGTATGAAATCCAACAAGGCTATCTTTGTAAGGACAAAGAGCGTACCATTCGCGTTCGTATTCGCGATACGCATGCCTTTCTAACGATCAAATCTACAGAACTTTCCACGGGTATTGCCCGTTTTGAGTGGGAGCGGGAGATTGACCTTTCCGATGCCCGCCAACTGCTTACGCTCTGCCTGCCGGGCGTGATAGAGAAGACGCGTTATGTGGTGCCTGCCACTACGCCCGACCCGCACCCCGCGCAGCCGCTGTTTTGGGAGGTGGATGAGTTCCGCGGCAGGTTAGCAGGGCTGACACTCGCCGAACTGGAACTCCCTGATGAGCATCAGCCCTACTGCAAGGCGGCTTTCGTGGGCGAAGAGGTTACGGGCAATCCCTGCTACTACAACGCCAATATGTAGTTCAATGCATAATGCACAATGCGCAATACATCGGCGTGTCGCCGGAGACAACTATTCCAATGCACAATGCACAATGCACTAATTATCAATTCACTAACTATTCTTGAATGACAAAGAAGACAAAACGCATACTCCTTTTTACTATCGTTGCAGTGCTTGCCCTGGTGGGTGTCGCCTGCGTGGAGCAGTACTATCGCCTCAATGTGCGCAACTTCCGTTCGCACGATGGGGAGCAGCACGCTTACCGCATTTACCCCGAAGCCACGCTCGATTCCGTCTTGACGATAGTCGAGCAGGACTATACCATTTCCTCCCCGTGGAACTTGCAACTGCATATTCGCGATGCCCAATTGCATGAACCCAAGCCCGGTTTCTACCGCTTCCCTGCTATTATGGGCGATAAGTACTTCATTCGCCGCCTGCAACTCGGCGAGCAGACCCCCGTCCGCCTTACTTTCAATCACTATATCCGCACCCGTGAGCAGTTGGCGGGTAAGGTGTCGGCGAACCTGTTATTAGACAGCCTTGATATCCTCCAACGCCTGAACGACGATGCGTATATGGCGCAGTTCGGGCTGAATAAAGAAACGGCAATCTGTCTTTTTATCCCCAACACTTACGAGGTGTATTGGACTATCTCGCCCGACCAACTCTTTGAGCGGATGCAGAAAGAGTACAATCGTTTCTGGAATGACCGCCGTCGGCAACAGGCTGATTCTCTGGGCTTAACGCCTGTGGAGGTGGCGATAGTGGCGTCTATCATTGAGGGCGAGAGCCACAACCCCGATGAGTTGCCTATCATCGCAAGCCTGTATCTCAACCGTGTGCATCGAGGAATGCTGCTACAGTCCTGTCCCACAGTTATTTACGCCACGGGCGACTTTAAGTTGCGCCGTGTCTTGCGCCGCCATTTGGAAATTGATTCGCCGTACAACACCTATAAATATCCAGGACTACCTCCCGGACCTATCCGCTGCCCTGCACCTGCCTCTATTGATGCGGTATTGAATGCACCTGCAACGGACTATTTATATATGTGTGCCAACCCTGACTTCTCGGGGACGCATATCTTCTCTTCCAACTATGCCCAGCATGCCGCCGCCGCAGTGGCGTATCGGCATAAGTTAGACGAGCGCCATATACACTAATTGGGAACTTCTCCCTGTGGTTACCCTGATGTTACCCTGTTCTTAGTAGTGTTATGTAATGTGGATACAATGACGATAGAAGTGAATAGGTAGGGGAGCGATAGAAACACAAACTGTACAAACTACGCTCGCAGGGCGAGCGTACATACGCGTAGCGAGCATACGCACGCGCAGTGCGAAGATACGCATAGCGAGAATATGATTTGGGATAATAATGAAGACATACGGGTGATAGAGTGCCGCAATGCCTCTCGGGTGGTGCAGCAGCATCTCAATGCGTGCCGTGAGGAGCGTCGTCCCTATTTGTTCATCACAGATACGATGACTATCAAGCCGTTACGCCGTTTGTTGGTGCCGGTGTCTATGTTGGAAGAGGAGGTGTATAAGGCGGAGATTTGTACTTATTTGGCACGCAAGACGGGGGCGCATATTATATTGTTGCGGGCGCACGACTATGGCAGCCATGCACGGCAGAATGTGAATAAGATAGTGTCGCATATCACATCGGTGGCGGAGCGTACGGGGGAAAGTAT
>CAVFIY010000106.1:0-6756 GCA_963622435.1 Bacteroides uniformis
CTTTCGGACCGTTCTTCACTTTGTCGTGCAGGGCGCGAATCTTATCGTGCAGGCGCAGTTGGAGAATGGTGTATGCCTGGTGTCCGCTCTCACTCTCGAGTTCCACTAGGTTGTCTATATTGTACGGGTTTAGCACGAGCGGCTTCTCGCAGATGACATTGCACCCGAGGCGCAACCCATAGCGGATAAACGCGTCGTGGGTGTAGTTCGGGGTGCATATAGAGAGCCACGAGAGCGGGTCGTCGGTGCGCATCTGCTTGGAGCAGAAACGGTCAAATTGCTCGTTTTCAGTAAAGAACGAGCAGTTGGGAAAACTGGAATCGAGGCGTCCTACGGAGTCGAAACGGTCGTAGGCGACCATAAGGTTGTTGCCGGTATCGGCGATGGCTTTGATATGTCGAGGTGCGATGTATCCTGCCGCACCTATCAGTGCAAAATTTAGTGGTTTATCCATATTGTTTGGCGGCCAATGTATCAGTTTGACGATGTACCTTACCTTATTGTAATACTATCTTCTAATCAAGAAGAACCAATCAAGGGCGCAAAGTTACGCAAAAGTCCCCACATACGCAAATACTATTTGCATTTTTACATGAAATGGTGATTTGTCTTCTATTTGAATAATTTGTGGTAATATTTGTTATTTGAATAATTTGTGGTAATATTTGTCTATAAAGAAACCATACGCTGTTTTTATGATCAATTCATAGCAATACGCGATAGCGTCCGGCGGGTGCTCCCGCAGAGCAACAAATTGTTGTGAGTGCCGACACGGCACCGCACGCCGGTTGTTGCCTGCGCCGGCTCGGCGCGAAATGCCACTCCTAGTGTACAATTCGTTTTTTTTTGTGGTAGAGTATAGGAAGTATGCGCAAAACTTTGTACCTTTGCAGCGTAAAATAAACATCCTACTCGGATTTACATAACCTCTAATTGATTACTTCTCGGGTGCGGTGGTGCCGATAATATCATCCTACTCGGATTTACATAACCTCATAATAAAAAGATTTACATAACCTCTAATACAAAACGATTATGACAATGCAAAAAAGCCCGCTTCAGATTGCTCGTCAGTCTTACAAGCCCAAAACGCCTGTAGCGCTGCAAGGTGCTGTATGCCTTAAAGAAGGCGATAAAACGGAGTCCGTAGCCGACCACGCGGAAATCAAGAAACTGTTCCCGAATACATACGGGCTGCCTGTTATTACCATGGAGCCGACAACGGGTAAGAACACGGTGGAAGAGCCGTTTAATGTCGGTGTTATTCTGTCGGGAGGACAAGCCCCCGGCGGACACAATGTCATCAGCGGTATATACGACTGCTTGAAAGCATTGAACCCCGACAACAAACTCTATGGTTTCTTGGGCGGTCCGAGCGGACTGATTGAAGGCAAATATACCATTCTGACAGGCGATGTGATAGACGACTACCGCAATACGGGTGGTTTCGATATCATCGGTTCCGGGCGTACGAAACTCGAAGAGCCGTGGCAGTTTGACAAGGGTATCGAGATTTGCAAGCAACTCCATATCAAAGCCATCGTTATCATCGGCGGCGACGACTCGAACACCAATGCCTGCGTGCTGGCGGAGTACTATCTGCAGAAGCAATGCGGTATCCAAGTTATCGGTTGCCCGAAGACGATTGACGGCGACTTGAAGAACGAGATGATTGAGACTTCGTTCGGCTTCGACACCGCCTGCAAGGTGTATAGCGAGTTGATTGGTAATATCCAACGCGATGCCAACTCCGCGAAGAAATACTGGCACTTTATCCGCCTAATGGGGCGTTCGGCAAGCCATATCGCGCTCGAATGTGCATTGCAGAGCCAACCGAATGTGTGCCTTATCTCGGAGGAAGTGGAGGCGAAGAGCCTGACGCTGAACGATATTGTGGAACTGATTGTGGAAGTCGTGGTGGATCGTGCTAATGCCGGGCTGAACTTCGGTACGGTACTTATCCCCGAAGGGCTGATTGAGTTTATTCCTGCGATGCGTGTGCTGATTCAAGAACTGAACGACTTGCTGGCACAGAACGAGGAATTCACGCAACTAGAAGGCGACGATGCGAAACGCGAATATGTGAAATCGATGCTCACCCCCGCTTCGTGTGAACTCTATCGCTCGCTGCCGAAAGCCATTGCACGCCAATTGACACTCGACAGAGACCCGCACGGGAATGTGATGGTAAGTCAGATTGAGACGGAGAAACTGCTGATTGAAATGGTAAGCAAACGCCTTGCTCAACTGAAAGCCAACGGTACCTATAAAGGCAAGTTCTCTGCGCTAAACCACTTCTTCGGCTACGAGGGACGCTGCGCCATTCCGTCGAACTTTGATGCAGACTACTGCTATTCGTTGGGTATGACGGCGGTACACTTGATTGCTGCAGGCAAGACAGGCTATATGGCGTTGGTGCGTAACCTGACTAAACCCGCACAAGAGTGGATAGCCGGTGGTGTGCCTATCACGATGATGATGAATATGGAGAAGCGCAACGGTAAGATGAAACCCGTTATTCAAAAAGCATTGGTGGATTTGAACGGTGCGCCGTATCTGTATTTCAAAGCACACCGTGCCGAGTGGGCAGATGCCAATACGAGTTACATCTATCCGGGTCCTATCCAGTACTACGGTCCCACGGAAGTATGCGACTTGCCTACCCACACACTCCGCCTCGAGAAAGGCGAGAAGTGCTAGTGCCGGCGTGTCGCCGGAGACAACCGCCGTGTCGGCGGGGACGATAGATTCAACGCATAATTTATTGTCACCGGCGACACGCCGGTTGCTCAGCGGGGAACACCCCGCCTCCAAATACACGAAAAATTATTCAATATTATTCCCATAAAAAGTATTTTCGCTTTTTATGGGAATTTTTTTTGTACTTGCCTCATTATGCATTGTCCGCCGCTTGGAGGCGTTGGGACCTTCTCACCTGTGACGGTTTGGAACAAACCGATTGACTATGCTCTGCCCGGAAATCCGGAAATCCGGAAATCCGGCCTTCCCCTGGCATATACAATTTTTCTCCGTTAATGCCCATTAATGTACCATTAATTCCCTATTCGCCCTATTTGTCCAATTAGTCCTATTCGCCCTATTTGTATTTTGCGTTGTATTATTGTCCCGGGCGACACGCAGGAAAAAGTACAAATAGTACAAATAGTACAAATAGTACTGTACCTTTTTGTACTAGACAAGCATAATATCATCTATCTATATGCTATAAGCATATATACTACTAACTACTATAATGCCTATAGCAACTATAAATGCATAACTACTATATATAATGCCAATAACAACTATAACAACTATAACAACTATAACTACTATAACTACTATAACTACTATAACTACTATATATATAGTGCCTATAGCAACTATAAATGCTATAATAACTAAACAAATATACTGCTAATAGCATCATCGAGTAGATACCGAGAAGATACCGATAAGATACATCCATTTATCTATACCTTATATATAATGCTATATACATATGTTAAATTATATATACTATACAATACAACACACAATCCTACCAGATACAGAGTAAAAACTAAAAGTACTAGTACTATTTGTACTATTTGTACTATTTACTATTTCGGCGTGTCGGTGCGTATCGCCGCAGACAACTGACACCGTATATATCTGACACCGTATATATAAGGAGTGTAGGCTGTCCGAATATGAGGGCAGCCTATTTTCCTGTCTGTTACTAAAATTTCCACCTCTTATACCAAATAATGCACGCCGCAATGAGGGTAAATTAGTATCTTTGCACTCCAAATTTCAGTCCGCATAAAAGACGCCGGATGTAGTCTATTATATAGACGCTGAATATCGAACCTTTAGTAGGACTTTGAAATATAAAACCATAAAAGAAATCATTTCAACCCATGAAGAAACATATAACGCACATGAAGAAACATACTGCAGCCATCCTTGCGGTGGCACTTACCGCCTGCTCGGCTCCGCAATTCCAAAACACGACGCAAAAGGACATTGATGCCCTGACAAAGACGGCTTCGTTCAAGATGCCGCAAGTGGTTGTTCCCGAGTTCCCCAACAAAACTTTTTCTGTTCTTGACTATGGGGCAGACAGTACGGGCGCAACGCTCTCTACGGCGGCTTTCCAACACGCTATAGACGCTTGTACGGCTGCGGGAGGAGGTACGGTTATCGTTCCTGCGGGGGTGTTCTACACGGGTCCTATTTCGCTCAAATCGAATGTACGGCTCTATACGGAACCCAATTCGTTTATCCTTTTCTCCAACGATTTCTCGCTCTATCCGCGTTATACCACTTGGTTCGAAGGCATACCTACTATGCGTTGTCAGTCGCCTATTTCCGCATTTAATGCAGAGAATATCGCTATCACGGGGCATGGTATATTCAATGGCAACGGCGACTATTGGCGTCCGCTCAAGCGTAGTAAAGTGAGCGAAACGCAATGGAAAAACCAACTCAAGAAAGGGGGCGTACTGTCCGACGACGGCAAGACATGGTACCCCGATGCAGGTTCGCGCTATGCCGCCACACTCTGCGAGGATCAGAATGTGCCTGTTGTGAAAGACGACTCCGTTTGGGCAAAGATTCACTCGTTCTTACGCCCCGTCATGCTGCATTTTGTGGGCTGCCGTAATGTACTGTTGGAGGGTGTTTGCTTCGAGAACTCACCGGCTTGGAACCTCCATCCTATGCTCTGCGAGAATGTTATCCTGCGCGACTTGACGGTGCGCAACCCGTGGTACAGTCAGAACGGCGATGGCGTGGATGTGGAGTCGTGCCGCAATGTCGTTATCTCCCGTTGCTCGTTCGATGTCGGCGATGATGCTATCTGTATGAAATCCGGCAAGAATAAACCCGGGCGGGACAGAGGTGTGCCTACCGAGAATGTGGTGGTGGACGATTGCGTGGTATATCACGGGCATGGCGGCTTTGTGGTAGGTTCGGAGATGTCCGGCGGTATTCGCAATATACAAGTCAGCCGTAACTTATATATAGGTACGGATGTCGGTTTGCGCTTCAAGTCCACTCGCGGGCGTGGCGGTGTCGTGGAAAATATCTATATCCGTGATGTGAATATGTGTAATATCCCGAACGAGGCACTGCTGTTTGACTTGTTCTATGGCGGCAAAGGAGCAGGCGAGGAGACAGAGGAGGAGATTGCTGTCCGTATGGCAGTCGGTGCAGCTGTCAGCGAGGAAACGCCTCAATTTAAGAATATCTATATCGAGCGTGTCGTGGCAAAAGATGTGCGGCGTGCGATGTACTTCAACGGACTGCCGGAAATGAAGATTGAGAATGTGCAACTCTCCGATATTACGATGACAAGCGAGGAAGGGGCTATCATTCGTCAAACCAACGGATTGCAAGTAAAGAATGTGCATCTCTCGCCGAAGACAGGCGAAGCCTTTTCGGTAGCCTCGTCGGTGGAAAACATACACTTCTTCAAATAACAATTACCGGCGTGTCGGTGGCGTGTCGCCACAGACAATAAAATTAATGCTCTGCGGGGAGCACCCCGCCTCTGCGGGAGCACCCGCCGGACGCTACGCGTATTGACATAAATTATAATAAATTTTATCTCGCCAAATAAACGAAAAATTAAATCAAACCGCCGTGTCGGCGGGGACAATTATCATAAATATATTTGAAAATATATTGGATTATATTTGGAATATATTTGGTTCATATTTGGATAATAATGAATATATTTGTTTCAAAAACACCCGTCTTTGTTTTTATGACTAATTAGTGGCAATACGGCAATGAAATTAACGGGTTATTAATGGGCATTAATGGAGAACTTTTTGTTTATGACTAATTCGTGGTAATACGGCGCAGCCGTCTGTCCACAAAAACACCGATGTACAAACTTACGAACTTACATATTGTTTTCCTCTTTTTCGTGAGCCTTCTGCTATGCGGGTGCGCGAAGCCGCAGATAGCGGGTTCTATGTGGCTGCGTGTTACGCCTGCCGATTCGTTGCAAGAGGGATTTCGCCAAATTGAGGCAGAGGGGCAAATGCGTTATATTGTCCCTATCACCGAGTGGACAGCCTCGCCCGAAGTGGATACCTATCACCAACTGCACCACCACGGCGTTGCTTTGGAGTCCGACTTGATGGCGTATCGTATCTATTTCGACAAGAAACAGACTATCGATGTCTATGCCAAGAAAACACCCCGATTTGAGTTGCCTACCTCTTATTGGTACCCGTCGGATGCCCAACTCGCCCAACACTACGGCGATGATATTCTGCGGGTGAGCGGCACGGTGGGTGTCGGTAGTGTCAAACCGTGGCGAGACGGTAAGCAACGACACATCGAACCCGTCGTAAGCCGCACACAACGCCTTGTGGAAGTTACCAAAGACAAAGGTGTCATGGAAATATCCGTTGCAGGATGGCAGACAGAAGGAAAAACCGTCGATATGACGGTGCGCTATACGCTCCATGCCCACCATCGTGATATGCTCTGCGAGGTCTTTCTATCCGAGCCGTTGGACAGTCTTTGCACCGGCGTACAACTCATCCCCAACAAGGGTATTCAGCCGCCATACCCCGTATTGGCAGAGGGGGCAACCACCTACGAGGATGCACATGAGTTTATCGATATGCAGAATGGAATCATCGTAGGAGAATGGGGAACAGATTGGCCCGTGAATGATACCGTCAAGTATGCCAAAGAGACACTCGGTTTGGGGGTATATGTGCCTTCGGAATACGCTGCTCGGCCTATGCATGA
>CAVFIY010000107.1:0-6687 GCA_963622435.1 Bacteroides uniformis
GCTTGAGTGAGACCGCTCGTAAGTGTGATGTTCCCATCCCGACCTTGCAGAAATGGGTTAAGACCTGTTGCCTTGGTCAGGAAAAAAGTGTACCTTTGCCGGCAGAAGAGCAAAACGCCCCAATTATGGAAACAACAGAGAGCGATACGATTGCCGCTTTGCAGAAGCGTATCAACGAACTGGAGACGAGTTTGGCGTACGAGCGTCTGCGCGTGGTAGCGTACGAGCGCCTTATTGAAATCGCCTCAAAAGAGGAAGGCATTGATGTCCTAAAAAAAGTTGGTGCCAAACAGTAGCGAGCCTCGCAGACGAGTATCGAGAAGTTACTATCGATACGCTCTGCGGACTGTTTGGCAGGACAAGACAGGCTTATTACAAGCACAAGCGTCAGACTATGAGCAACAGTGATTACGAGACGAAAGTGCCGGATATTGTCAACTTTTTTCGCAGCCTGATGCCTAATATCGGTTGCCTTAAATTGTTCCAAATAGTGGAGGATATAACGGGCAAACACCGCGGGTACAGACGCGAAAAATTCTTTGACTTGATGCACGAGAAGAATCTCGTTATCCCGCCTCGCAAGACGCGTCACACCACCCGTTCGAACCATGTGTATTTCAAGTATCCGAATGTGGCGAAGTCGTTGGATATCAATTGTGTAAATGCTTTATGGGTGGCGGATATAACCTATATCCCATTGGCAGAAGGCGGCACTTGTTACCTCCATTTGGTGACGGACTATTACTCTCGTGCGATACTTGGTTATATCGTTTCGCCGACCCTCGAAGCGGTCTATTCCGTTCAGGCGTTGGAGCAGGCGATAGCGCACGCAGGAGGCGGCAATCTGTGCGGTACGACGCACCACTCGGATAGGGGTGTGCAGTATGCAAGCGACGCCTATACGACGGTGCTGAAAGACCATCATATCCGCATCAGTATGTGCGAGGGATATAACCCGACGGACAATGGCTTAGCCGAGCGCGTAAACGGTATTTTGAAGACGGAATGGATATACAAGATGCCTTTGTTTACAGACATTCGCGAGGCGATGGAGCGGGTAGCGCATATCGTAGACATATATAACAATGTGCGCCCTCATAAGAGCCTGGCGAACGCCACTCCGATGTCCGTGTATAAGGCGAATCCCTATATAACGCCGTCAGCCCGTTGGTATCAACATTGCCAAGAGCAAGCCGCAGGAAGTGCAGCCCAAGACGCGGAACGAAGCAGCCGAACTGCTGCAAATTGCCAAGAGCAAGCCGCCGAAAGGGCAGTTCAAGACGCTATACAGATGTAAGGAGTCCTTAGTTGATGTAAAGGTGTAAGACAGCGATAGGAATAAAGACAGCGTATGCGATAAAAAAGCATTTTTGTATCTTTTCTGTACCCCTCTGTCGGGGTACAGAAAAGATATAAAGCCACCCCCGCAGAACCACCTAGAGCAAATTTATGCACCTAAAAAGTCAACCATTTTGGGATTATAGTCAACCAATTTAGGACTATAGTCAACCATTTAAGTAACCGAGTCAAAAATGTTCGATTTTTAAGATACCGAACCCGTAATCGTGTCAACCAATTTCCGTTCTAATCACTGCCTCGAGAGAGGAACATAGGATAAGCAGAACATAAGTAGAACATAAGCAGAACATAACTATAACATAACTATAACATAACTATAAGATAGCCGATACATAACCGATACATAACCGATACATTAGAATACTTTCGTAATACTTTCTAGCAAGGCACAAGCCTATCACAAGCCGAGCAGAATCATAGAAGAAAAGAAGAAGAGCGCCCCCCAATAATGCCCCCGCTAATGCCCCAGATAACCAGTCATCCAGAAATCCAGCCTTCCACTCCCAACTAAGTCAACTAGATACAACTAGATCTAACTAGATCCAACTAGAGAGCCGCACATCCGACAGCCTGGGGGCGTGGGTTGTGGACTAAGGAATTCTTATCTCGCCAAAGGCTCGAACGATTATTTCTTGCGAAGCCCACTGGGCTTCGCTCGCTAGGAACACCCCACTGCGCAGGGGCTTGTGGGGACCCCGTTGGACACTCAGTGCGCTTTGCGCACCTGCCCTCCGCTTCACCTCACCCGCGGCGGCTCGCAAGAGCCGGTTGACTATGCAGTGTCGAGTCCCCCACGCCAATTCCTAATTCCCAATTCCTAATTAGTAAAAGCCCCCTTTCACAATCCCCCGCATTATCGTTCCTTATGCGGGATATTATCCCACCCCTTCGGCTCGCCAGAAACGGTTGCCTATACCACGCCAATTCTTAATTCTTAATTCTTAATTCTTAATTAGAAAAAGCCTCTCTCCCGAAAAAAAACACTTTTTTTGCACATATATTTGCACATATTGACAAAAAGCACTATCTTTGTCCCGTTTTACAACCAATTGTGTATTGCCTATGTGATAACCTCCCGCACCGGTAGGGGTGCGAAGACATATATAATTAAAGCGTATAAGCCTAACTTGGTATCTTGAAACCTGAACAATTTTAAGAATATCACTCAAGCCAAAGCCTATCACGCTCACGCTGACCGCGTGGGCTTTTGGTGCATAATTTGAGTGATTAAGGTAGTTCAGGACCGCAAGATACCCAATAGAGCAAACGAAAGTTCACGCTTTTCTTATATCGTTAAGCACTCCTGTTTACCGCCGAAATCCCCGCCTGCCAATCCATTTGCCGAATCCGCGTTTAAGGCTATCCAAACAATTGTAACATATCCTAGCAAATAACCCAAGCAAATTCCAATAACCAATTAAATCGAACACAGTATGAAACGAATTCTCTCCCTATGGCTGATGACTTTTCTATTCACAGTCGCTTCATGGGCATCTTTCACACCCGCCCTATTCTCTATCGCAGACGGCAAGCAGGTCTATTTCTCATCGGGCAACCTGCAATGCTCGGGCGTAACAAGTGGCACTTACACTTGGTCATTTGCCGAGAACCAATATGATATGTTGGGTACTGCCAATGTCAACGGAAGCAACCTCGCCGACAAGATAGACCTCTTCGGTTGGAGCGGCAGCACGGGTTCTGCCAAATGGGGTATTAGTACTTACGGAGGCAACGACGAGTATAAGGGCGACTTCGTGGATTGGGGGCAGAACACTATCGGTACTTATGAACCCAATACCTACCGCACACTGACTATCGATGAGTGGAAATATCTGCTCAACACGCGCACCGACGCTGACAAAAAGAAAGGCGTTGCCCGTATTAACCTCACCACCGATGGCTCGCAGTATGTAAACGGGCTTATTCTCCTCCCCGACAACTGCTCAACAGGCATAACATTCAATCAAGGCTATGAGAGTACATCTTCTGAGAGTACATCTTCTGTAGATGCTTATGCCACGCATAACACTTACACTATCGCCCAATGGCAGCAATTAGAGGCACAGGGTGCAGTCTTCTTGCCTGCTGCAGGTAAACGACAAGGGAAGGAAGTGACTTCTGCGCAGTTTACGGCTCTCTACTGGTCTTCCACTCCGAACGGTGCTTACAATGCATATTACTTGTACTTTGATTCAAAAAAAAATAGTATTCCCGAAAACATACGCTATCGTGGGAACGCCGTCCGCCTCGTGGAAGACCTCCGCTTTGCTATTGCAATCACCACGCCCCAATACGGCAGTATTGTACCCGACAAGACGAAATGTGCCGCAGGAGGTAAGGTGACGCTGACCGTTACGCCCGATACGGGGTACGAACTCAACGAACTGACTGTAAAAGACGCTGACGGAAAGGCGGTCGAGGTTACAAACAACGCTTTCACTATGCCCGCCAGCAATGTAACCGTCACGGCATCATTCAAGAAATCGAACTACAACATCACCATTAATGCAAGCACGAACGGTCAAGTGAACACCCCTACCCCAACAGCCCAAATGGGCGATAAGGTAACACTAACCATTACGCCCGACGCGTATTATGCACTGAAATCGCTCACTGTTTTGCAAGGCACGACGGCGGCTCAAACGACAGCGGTGGCGGGGACTACCGACAAATATACATTCACTATGCCCGCAGGCAATGTGAGCATTACTGCCGAGTTCGAGAAACTCGCCTCTGCCTTTACCCCCTCCCTATTCACTATCGCAGAGGGCAAGCAGGTCTACTTCTCATCGGGCAATTTGCAATGCGCAGGGCTTACCCAAAATGACACCACTTGGTCATTCGCCGAATACCAAACCGATATGCTCGGGACAGACAATGTCAGCGGCGGAACGGAGGAGTACAGCGAGAGTTATGCTTACATGAAGAAGGGTACAGCCCTCGCCGACAAAATTGACCTCTTCGGTTGGAGCGGCAGCACGGGAACAGCCAAGTGGGGTATCGCTACCTCCAAAACGGGTTCGGACTATGCAGGCAACTTCGTGGATTGGGGGCAGAATATCGGCGATGGCACCACCTATCGTACACTGACTAAAAATGAGTGGTACTACCTGCTCTATACCCGCACCGATGCCGATAGTAAGAAAGGTGTTGCTCGTATTAACCTCACCACCGATGGCTCGCAGTATGTGAACGGGCTTATCCTCCTTCCCGATACTTGGAATTGCCCCAAGGGGGTAACCTTCAACAGCGGCTATGAAAGTACATATTCCATTGAGGCTTATGCCACGCACAATTCCTATACCCTTACCCAATGGCAGCAGTTGGAATCCGCAGGTGCAGTCTTCTTGCCGGCAGCAGGTTATCGCGACGGTTCGTCTGTCTCTGTTGTGCAACGCTGTGGCTACTATTGGAGTGCTACCGCCGGCACAGCGAACAATAATGCATACCTACTGAACTTTCAATCGTCAGGAACAACCACAAGTTATGACAATATCCGTGTCAGTGGAAGGTCGGTTCGCCTTGTGCAAGACCGCCGATATGCCATCGCTGTTGTCCCGTCCGAGAACGGAACGGTTGTTCCCGATAGGACGGAGGGTATTACCGGTAACTATATCCGCCTCACCATTACCCCCGATGCGGGATATGAATTGGAAAGCCTCACCGTAAAAGACGCTGCGAACAATTCCCTTGTGCTGTATAGCAACAATCGAATGTTCGTTATGCCCGCAAGCGCAGTAACGATACATACCACTTTCAAGAAAGCCACCTATGCCATTACCATTAATGAAAGCGACAATGGTGAGGTGAAAGCCAATGCCGCCACCGCCCAAATGGGCGATGTGGTAACATTGACCGTTACCCCTGCTACAGACTATGAATTAGAGACAATCACCATAAAGGACGCAGCACGAAATACCGTTACGCTTTCTAATGACGATACATTCATTATGCCCGCAAGTGCCGTAACCATAACGGCTACATTCAAGAAAAAGACCTACGACATCACCATTAAGGAATGCACGAACGGTAAAGTAGAACCCTCTGTCGCAACAGCCCAAATGGGCGACAAAGTAACACTAACCGTTACGCCCAATACAGGGTACGAACTCGCCGAACTGACAGTGAAAGACGCTGACGAAAAGGAAATTACTGTTACAGACAACGCATTCACCATGCCTGCAAGCGCAGTAACCGTAACGGCAACATTCAAGAAAAAGACCTACGACATCACCATTAATGCAAGCGAAAACGGTCAAGTGAAAGCCTCTGCCCCAACAGCCCAAATGGGCGACCAAGTAACCCTGACCGTTACGCCTGCTACGGGGTACGAACTCGCCGAACTGACAGTAAAAGACGATGCGGGCAATACGGTTGAGGTTGCAAACAGCGCATTCACCATGCCCGCCAGTGCAGTAACCGTCACGGCATCATTCAAGAAAAAGACATTCACCATCACAACCCAAGCCACCAATGGCGATGTAACAGGCGGCGGCACTTACGACTACGGCACAGAGGTAAAACTCACAGCCACAGCAAACGAACATTACCACTTCGTACGCTGGAACGACGACGAAACAGCCTCGACCCGCACAATTACTGTAACCGACAACGCTACTTACACCGCCGAGTTCGCCATTGACCAATTCACTATCAAGGTAACAGCCGTGAACGGCGATGTAACAGGCGACGGCACTTACGACTACGGCGCAAAGGTCGAACTCACAGCCACAGCACACAAACATTACCACTTCGTACGCTGGAGCGATGGCGAAACAGCCTCGACCCGCACAATTACCGTAACCGATAATGCGACCTACACCGCCGAGTTTGCTATCGACCAATTCACTATCAAGGTTACAGCAGAGAACGGCGATGTAACAGGCGACGGCACCTACGCCTACGGCACAGAGGTAGAACTCACAGCCACAGCACACGAACATTACCACTTTGTCCAATGGAACGATGGTAATACCAATGCCACCCGCACAATTACCGTAACCGATAACGCTACCTACACCGCCGAGTTTGCTATCGACCAATTCACTATCAAGGTAACAGCCACCAACGGCGATGTAACAGGCAGCGGCACTTACGACTACGGCACGACGGTTAAACTCGAGGCAAAGCCTGACAAAGGGTATGTGTTCTTGCATTGGAGCGACGGCACAAAGGAGAACCCGTACGAGTTTGTCGTAACTGCAAATCTCACCTTGGAGGCGGTGTTCGTGCCGGGAGTGCCGAGCGAGATAGACGCGACACAAAGTGCAGCAGGCGACTCGGTGCGCAAAGTCCTTATCGACGGGAAAGTGTATATCCTCCGCAACG